>WALR01000001.1 GCA_015522765.1 Candidatus Woesearchaeota archaeon
CCTCTTAACCAATGTTAGACGGAATCTCTGAAAGAAAATTTGGTTTTCTTTTTTTGTTGGTCGGTTAAGAGAAAAGTTTTTCTGCGAGGCGAAGGCGATACATCAAAACAAAATATCAACCCCAGATAATAAGGAGAATGGTTATTTATGACGGATTAAATGTATCAACCCCGAACAGAAAAGGCGGGATTAGCTAACGCTAACCCACCTATAACCCACCTGTAAAAGAGGATCAACGAGGAATGATAAGAAACAAGGGTATGGGCCCGCGGAGATTTGAACTCCGGACCTCTGCCTTATCAGGGCAGCGCTCTAACCAGGCTAAGCAACGGGCCCCTGCCGCAACAGTGGAGATTAAATGACATTTAAAAGTGTTTCTAGAATTGGGATAAAGCGTCCCGGGCCAGATTTGAACTGGCGACCTTGCGGTTAACAGCCGCACGCTCTGCCTCTAAGCTACCGGGACATCACCATCAGAGACTGACGGCAGCTCTCTTGGTATAAAAATATTTCGTTTGACCTGTTTTAGAATAAGTAGGGCTTCAGACAGCGTGTTTTTTGCGCGATTCCTCATATTCCTGTTTTAAGATTCCAAGCCTTAACACATTATGCCACTCTTTATACCTGAACCATGCCTCTCTGAGAGCGCCCTCCATCCTAAACCCGTTCTTCTTAAGCACCCTTAGTGATGCGGTGTTTTTTTCAAATAGCTTGGCATAAACCCTGTGAAGACCTAACTCTTCAAAGGCAAACCCCAATACCAATCCAACAGCCTCTGTTGCTAATCCCCTGTTCCAGTAATTCTTTCCCAGCCAGTAGCCGCATTCAGCATTCTTATTCTTCCAGTCAGGATTCATTAAGCTTACAATGCCAATGAGGCATTTCTCCTCTTTAAGGACAATGCCGAAGGCGAATCCTTTCCTCCTTTTAATCTCATAATGCGCGCTCCTTATGAATCTCACAGCGTCATCCTTTTTATAAGGCCAGGGCAGATTCAGGGTCCATCTTACAACCTCCCTCTCCCTTAAATTCCTGTAAATATCATTAACATCAGAGAATCTCAACCGCCTGAGTATAATCCTCTCTCCAACTATCGTAAGTTTATCCTTGGCCATATTCTCCCTGCATCCTCTGAACTGATTAAAGACTCCTAGCCGGGGCTCTTCATCCCCTTGACGAGTAGGAAGAGCATCCATACGAAGAGGGGAAACTGGCTTAGGGGTATCCATCCGAACAGCAGTATTGGAGCTGTGGAGAGGAGAACTATTTTTATTAGGCGCACATACCTCATCTTCCTGGCAAAAGCCCTCATCACAAGTGTCAGTATGAACACCCCGAATGTTCCAAGGAACAGGTAGATGTAGAAAAGGGCAAGCCCGATTCCGAAGGCGTAGTTGAGCATATTCCAGTAAAAGATGTCTGCGTGATAAAACAGCTGGTAGTAGACCGCCCTTATCACACTCAGGATTACCGTGGCTAAGAACCCAAGAGCAGAGGACAATAAAAGGATGAGTATGTAATCGCTGACCACATCCTCGAGGCTCCTCTTTTCAAGCCTCCTGAATCCCTCGTCAGGATTTGAGAGAACCCTGAACTCCCTTATTATCCTCTCTTTCATACAACCCACACCATCAAATTGCTATTTATATTTTTCCCATATATTCCTCTGCGATCTGTCAAACCAGTAGCCTATGTTCAAAAGATAGATTACCATTATGAGAAACCAGTAGGGAAACATAAATGTGAGGGTTACCAGATGGACGAGGTTTATCCTCTTATCATATTTTATAATTGCAATGATGTAGAGAGGGTAGCTCATGAGTGTGGCTGCCAGCCCTGTAAGCGCTATCAATGTGAGGGGCGTCGCGCCTATGAGTATGCTCTTAATCCACCTCAGCGTCCCAAATATTGAGAGCCACTCGAAGAAGTACCTCGCGACCAGCCAGTTAAAGAGCACCCCCTTCGCCAGAAAGTACTTGCTGTATCCTGAAAATATCTGGTAGGATAAGATAAGGCCCATTATCGCCGCCTGAAGGTACCAGAACAAGGCAAGCGGCAGCGTGTAGATATCTATTATTGTATTATTCAGCCTTAGATGCCGCCTCAGAATGTTAAGCCATCCCCTTGCAAACCTCGTTCTCTGCTTTACAAAGCCTTTCAGTGTGATGGGCATATATGTGTATGCAATGACATCGTCGGCAACGATTATCCTCCTTCCGCTCCTTACGAGCTTAACTGCAACATCAACATCCTCCAGGTAGCTCTTTGTCTCGAATCCCCCCACCCTTTCCAGGTCCTCCTTTCTATAGACGCTTAGGGGTCCGGGGGTGGTTATGTTGGCGTTTATATTTGAGAATATCCTCCTTATTAGGCTGTTGTAGAGCTGCTCCATGTGGAGCCACATGCCCAGGAACTTGTGATTGTTCTTTACCTTCACCACTCCGCATACGGCGGCTGTATTCTTCGCCCTTAGGTAATAGGCCGCCCTGTTGAGGGAGTTCTCCCCTATCACGCTGTCCCCGTCGACCACTGCTATAAGCTCCCCCTTTGACTCCTTTATGCCGAGGTTTAATGAGTTTGCCTTTCCCCTGTGCTTCGTTCTTATCAGCCGGACAGGAAACCCTGACGCTATCTCAGCAGTCCTGTCCCTGCTCCCGTCGTCAATTACGATTATCTCCTTTTTCCCGTTAAACCTTGCTTTTATCACAGAACGGATTGATTCCGCCAGGTAGGGCTCCTCGTTGTGGGCGGGAATAATCACTGATAGCGTCTTAAACTGCGCTCTCTCTGCCTTAATCCTCTTCTTTATGAT
Source organism: Candidatus Woesearchaeota archaeon (assembly GCA_015522765.1). GTDB lineage: Archaea > Nanobdellota > Nanobdellia > Woesearchaeales > WALR01 > WALR01. Next base: position 2,813 of record WALR01000001.1, read on the forward strand.
AAGGAGGAAATAGTAGGAGAGGAGGATTAATAAGAAAATGAGCTGAATCACATATCCAGTAACATAAAGAATGTTCATGTTCTTGCCACTTTATTCCCTGCCTTCGGCGTCCTGTACCAGAAGAGAGGCTTATTTATTGTTGCCCTGATGAAAGCAAATGAGTTGAATGCCAGTAAAACAAGACTCACGCTGAATGATGCCAGCAGGAGGTAAGAGAAGTCCTTCATTTGTTTTCTCCTGTAAAGGGCGAGAATGCCAAGCGCGAGGAATCCGGATGTGTAGAGAAATTTACTGAGAAAGGTGATAATGTCCCCCCATTTGAAAAGCGTAGGCGCCCCCATAAACCAGCCAAGCATGCCGAATATTGTCATGAGCAGCACAAGGGGGGCGGTTATGTTCCCCAGAGTGCTGAACATTATCATTGTCCTCTGCTTGTTCGACAGTTTCCTTGAGAATATCCCTTTTATGTTATCGAAGAAAACCCTCGTCAGCCCATAGCACCACCGCATCTGCTGCTTTATGAACCCCTCGAAGGTGACCGGCACCTCGCTTGGTATAGGCATGTTCACATAGACGCTCTTATACCCCTTAAGAAGGATTTTAACGCTTAAGTCAGCGTCTTCTGTGATGCTGTCGGTATTCCATCCCCCTGCTTTCTCAATAGCGTCCCTTCTTATGGCGCCGCCTGTCCCGCAGAAGAACACCGTGTTCGCCCTGTTGTGTATGGGCATGAACACCTCGTGGAGTATTATCAGGAGGTAGCCCGCAAATCTCGAGATGAGGTTCGTGTTCAGATTGACTATTCCCTGCTTTGCCTGAACTATTGCCACCCTGTCATCCTCAATAAACGGCTTTACGATTCTCCTGAGAAAGTTCTTTTCTGGCCGCCAGTC
>WALR01000002.1 GCA_015522765.1 Candidatus Woesearchaeota archaeon
AAGCTACCCCTTCATTCCTGTGGGCTCAACAAACTACAATGTCATAAAGAGCATGCCTGCAGGGAAATCATATATGATTAAATTCAACCTTATGGCGGACCCCACTGCAGACTCAAATGCATATAACCTGCCCCTTAGGATATCCTACAAGGACTCCCATGGAAACAACTTCTCAAGGGAGTACTACATTGGCATAATCGTTTACGACCCGCCGAGCTATGTGCTTAAGCTTGACAGCAACGGAGTATACTCCTCAAAAAAGCCCTACAGCCCCGACGCCCGGGGCAAAATAGTAATAGGCATCTCAAACACGGGCAGGGGAGACATGAATTTTGTAGCCCTCACACTGGAGGACACCAAGAAGATAAGTGTTGTCGGCCCGCGGGAGGAATATGTAGGAAACCTTAAAAGCGACGACTATGAAAGCGCGGAATTTGAGGTTGCAACTCACAAGGAAAGCAGGAAAACAGAAGAGGCGACAGTGAGGGTAAAGGTAGAGTTTAAGGACGCCCTTAATAATCCCGTTACCCAGTACAGGGAGCTGCCCATAAAGCTCTACAGCAGGTCTGATGCAGAGAAGCTCGGCCTCGTCCTCAGGGAGAACAAATCATCCATGTTCATGCTCTACACACTGGGAGTCCTCCTTGTGATGTTTTGGCTGGCGATGATTATTGACTGCATAAGAAGAGAGATGTCCGCCCATGCAAAGCTGCTGTGGCTGGCTACCATAATCCTCGCAAATATCCTGGGGGCAGCCATCTACTTCCTGTTCGGAAGGAAAAAGAAGATATAAAATGTTTTATGAATACCTCAAATTAAGCCTCAAGAACATAATGCACAGGAGGCTGAGGAGCTGGCTCACCGTCCTGGGGGTAGTCATAGGAGTAATGGCGGTGGTGGCGCTGATAACAGTCTCCAACAGCCTGAGGCAGTCCATGCAGGAGCAGCTGGCTTTCTTTGGGGCTGACCGCATCTTTGTAATCCCCAAAACATCCTCTGCGAGCCTTGCCTCGTCAGCGCTCTCGGCCGGTTTTGACGATAACGATGTGAAAAGCGTATCTTCTACTCTTGGGGTGGACTATGCAGTCCCCTACATACAGAGCTTTGAGAAGATAACATTCAACAGAAAAAAAGAGGTGGCAAGGATATGGGCCTTTCCGGGCAGCATGGCCCAGAGGGTAATGCACGATTATGACATGAGCGCTGTCTCCGGAAGATTGATGACAAATAAGGATTCCTATGTGGTGATGCTTGGGAACTTCATTGCTAAGAAGGCGTTTGACGGAAAGCTCAAGCCCGGAAGCAGGGTGACCATAAACAAGAAGAAGTTCAGGGTGATAGGAATACTCTCCAGCTTCGGGAATCCCGACGACGACAGCACGATTACAATGCCCCTCTCAGCGTATGAAAGGGTGTTTCCCGATAAGAAGGGGAGGTACTCAATGATTGACATAAAGGTTTCGGAGGGGGCGAGCATGGACATTGTTGCAGGAAGAATTAAGAGCGTCCTGAAAAGAAACCACGGCGAGGAGGACTTCTCGGTTATGACTGCAGAGCAGATTTCGAAGAGCGTAGGGGACATACTCTCTGTGCTGAATATAGTGCTCGGCGGTATAGCCGCAATCTCGTTGATTGTGGGGGGAATAGGAATAATGAACAGCATATTCACGGGCGTATTTGAGAGGACGAAGGAGATAGGGATAATGAAGGCGATGGGGGCGAGGAACAGCAACATCCTCGCGATATTCCTCACAGAATCATCATTGATAGGGCTCATAGGCGGGATAATAGGCATATTGCTCGGGTGGCTCTTCGCCCTGGCAATGAACATAATAGCAAATGCATATGGCTACACCATGATTAAGACCTATCTTGACCCACGCTTAGTGTTATTCGCCCTTCTTTTCTCATTGGTAGTGGGCTTCATATCAGGGTTCATACCCTCGAAGAGGGCGGCGTCCCTCAATATTGTGGACTCCATAAGGGAGGGATAGGATGGTCTGGGATTATCTGATAATAACACTCAAAAATGTTAAGAGGAGGGGGGTGAGGAGCTGGCTCACCGTCCTGGGAGTAGTCATAGGAGTAATGGCGGTGGTGGCGCTCTTAATGCTGAGCATGGGGCTTCAGAACGCGGTGGAGTTCCAGTTCTCAAAACTCGGCCTTAAGTCGATAAGGATAATACCCGGCGCACTCAGGGGCGCGCCTTCAGGCGGGGTCTCTCTCCCTCAGGGGATGAAAGAGAAGCTGGATTCAATGAGCATAATCGATTATGTAAATCCGGTCGTCATCGACTACCGCTCCCTGGAGTTCGGGAGAGAAAAAAAGTTTTTCTCTTTCATGGGCTATGATGCATCGCTTAGCGGCAAGGGGTTTGTCGACTTAAATGTCAATATGGAGAGGGGCAGGTTTTTCCATAAGAATGAGAAAAATGCGGTTATCCTCGGGAACAAGGTGGCGCATGACTCGTTTAAGAGAGCAATAAATTTAAGGAGCAATGTAAAGATAAAGGGCGTCAGCTTCAGGGTGGTCGGGATACTCGAGAAAACCGGCTCAGACATAGACAAGAGGGTCTATCTCCCGCTTCAGACGATGAGGGACATCTTCAATATCCCGACCGACATAAACCTTCTGGTGATAGGACTGAAAGATGGGGTGGACACAGAGGAAGGTGCAAGGCAGATAAAGGCAAAGCTGTTAAGATATTATGATAAGGATGACTTCGCAATCTTCACCCCAAAACAGCTTCTTAGCAGGATACAGCAGATGATAGGCATGCTGAACTTTATTCTTGGAATGATAGCGGCAATCTCACTCATCGTAGGGAGCATAGGAATAATGAACAACATGTTCACGAGCGTCCTTGAGAGAACAAGGGAGATAGGCGTAATGAAGGCGATAGGGGCGAGGAAGAGCGCTATTGTTCTGATATTCCTTCTTGAAGCAGGGATAATAGGGCTTGTGGGCGGGATAATCGGGCTTGCCCTCGGGGCGGCGATAAGCTATGGGGTTGCGGCAATAGCGGCCCACCTTGGTTTTGACTTCCTCGTCGTGAGACTGACCCTGCGCATAACCCTCGTCACTCTTCTGCTCGCATTTGGTGTGGGCGCCTTGTCAGGAATCGCCCCTGCCTACAGGGCGGCCTCGCTTAAGCCAATAGACGCACTGCACTACGAGTGAGCCGAAAGTTTTAAATTAAGGCTGGCGTCCCCCCTGTTTATGATAATACTCGCCCTTGTATTGTTTGCGGTGTCTTTTATACTTGCAATCTTCGGTAAAGGAGGCGGGGAATTTTATATACCAATATTCCTCACTGCAGGCATACCCTTCTCCAGGGCTAGTGCGACATCGCTCTTTCTCATAATGACGGCAGGGCTTTCAATGATGATTGTTTACCACAGGAAATCCCTCGTGGACTGGAAGACGGCCTTTATTATAATACTCGCATCTGCCTCGGGGGCTTTTCTTGGCGGGTTGGTGTCGTCAAGCATAAACCCCCTCTACCTAAAGGCGACATTCGCATTGCTCCTTATAGTATCCGCCTACTTCATCTCAAGGCCTGTAAGGGCGCATACCCACCGCCTGCAGAAGGTTAGGTATGAATGGCTTGTCTGGAGGAGGAAGTGCTGTGGCGAGAGCTACTGCTTCTCACTCCTGATTGTCCTCCCCTTAATCTTCCTCGTCGCTTTCCTGGCAGGGATGGTGGGGATATCCGGGGGCGGGCTGATTGTTCCCATCCTCGTGCTCATAGGAGGCATGCATTTAAGGGTGGCATTTGCGACCAACTCTGTGATGGTCTTCTTCTCCTCGTTTACAGGATTCCTTGGGCATGCGATTAAGACAGGGATAGACTGGCACTTCACCCTGGTTATGGCCTTATTTGTGGCTTCAGGAGCAGTCCTCGGGGCTCACTACTCTTCCAGGTTTAAGCTTCATCACATGAAGAGGGCATTCGCATGGATTCTCATAATCGCAGCGGCTTGGACCCTCGCAAAGATATTTGTATGAATACCATCTTAATTTAGTACCTGTTTAACTGCGTCCTCTTCTTTCTGTATGTTTCGATGCCGTTTACATAGATGTCCGCCTGGTTTCTTATCTCTATGAGCTTCTTCCTGCTTAACCCAAGATTCGGGATATTTCCTATGCAGGCGGCATAACCAAAATAATCACTCGGCTTCCTGCCCCCCGGCTTTTCGTAATCGCCTTCGCCCAGCTTTGTCCCGGGATAGGCAACGGTCAGATGAAAGTTTGCGTGGTCTATCAACCCATTATCTTTTAGTTTCCTGGCATACTCTACTGTTCTGTTCATGTCCTCGGCTGACTCGCCGGGCAGCCCCAGCATGAAGCTGGCATTAACGAAGATTCCGGCCTTCTTAAGAGCTTTCAGCTCTTCGTGAAGCAGTTCTTCTATATCC
>WALR01000003.1 GCA_015522765.1 Candidatus Woesearchaeota archaeon
ATAGTATATATTTAGCATATACGAAAATATTTTAAATATACAATATAATCCTAATTGTTTATCCAATAAAAATAAAATGGAAACGAGAAAAATAATCCAGTTCGGGAGAAACTCTTTTGTGATATCCCTGCCAAAGCGCTGGGTAACAAAAAACTCCCTGAGCAAGGGAAACATTCTCTATTTAAAAGAGAAGAACAGCTCTCTGGTTATCTCAAAGGGGGAGCAGGAAAATAAAAGGGGCGTGCGCGAGATAGTAATCACAGTGGATAATAAGAGCATAGAAGAGGTTAAGACAGAAATTGTATCAGCCTACCTTACCAACTACAACATCATCATACTTAAAGGGGAAAACATAGGCAAACAACCCGTTATTTACAAAGAGGTATTCTCCCTTCTGCCAGGCATAGAAATATTTGAGATGACCTCCCAAAAATTAGTCGCAAATGACATCCTTGATGAATTAAGCGTCGATGTGGATAATCTAATAAGAAGAATAGACATAATTGTGAAGAGCATGATACAAGATGTCAAGCTCTGCCTGGATGAGGACAAGTACTGCGTTATTTATGACAGGGACAAGGACATAAACAGGCTTGTGTTCCTTGCGTATAGGGTGCTTAGGGACGCATTATCTGACTCTTCTAAAAGTGATACGATGAAACTGAGCAACCTCAGGATTCTGGAGCTCTGGCACATCGTGATGAGACTCGAGAAGATAGGCGACCAGTCAAAGAGAATTGCCAGACACTTAAGAAACATGCCCCACAAAGAAAAACTGAGAAAAAGTATGAAAGAACTCATAGAAAGAGCAGAGAAGAGATATTACACTGTTATGAAGGCATTCTACTCCAATGATGCCCGGAAGGCGCTTTCAATATCCGTGACGACCAAGAGCGATATCGAGGCGATAAATAAGTTCTGCGAATCAAACAGCATTCCCCCCCTAATCTATATTAGCGAGAACCTCAAGTCAATGATAAGCTCAATTAAGCACATCGCAAGGTCAATCATAGGAGAAGGTAATGAAAGAGTTGAAGAGAAATTAACCTAATCAATAATCAGGCGGACCCTTCCCTCCCCTTTAACAATCCTGCCTATAATGAAGGGCTCAGCCCCATTCTTTTCCAGAATACTCATCGCCTTTTCCGTCTCCTCCCTGCTGACAATTACAACAAAGCCAATGCCCATATTGAAGACATGGAACATCTCCTGCGAATCAATCCTTCCCCTCTCCTTGATGAGGTCAAAAACTAACGGGGCAGTCCACCTTGAGGTGTGCACCTCCGCGTCGCATACTGGCGGAAGAACCCTCGCAAGATTGTCTCTGATGCCTCCGCCTGTTATGTGAGCCATCCCCTTTACATTTATAGACTTCATGAGAGCCCTCACCGGCTTCAGGTAGCTGGTATGGATGCGCATTAATAGCTCTGAGAGGGGTTTTCCTTCCACATCATAGTCAAGTGGGAGTTTAGAGTCCTCAAATAGAACCTTCAACGCCAGGGAGTAGCCATTAGTGTGGAGTCCATTGGATGAGAGGCCTATAATGGCGTCTCCTTCCTTAATATGCTCCCCTGTTATTAATCCTAATTTCTCAACAGCCCCGACTATAAACCCTGCAAGGTCATACTCCTTCTTCTTATAAAACCCGGGGAGTTCAGCGGTTTCCCCCCCGATGAGGCTGAGCCCGTTCTCAATGCAGCCGTCAGCAAATCCCTCAACAACCGATGAAATAACCACCGGGTCAAGCTTGCCCGCTGCAATGTAGTCAAGGAAGAAGAGGGGCTCTGCGCCCTGCACAAGAATGTCATTGACAGAATGATTGACAAGGTCATGCCCAACAGTGTTGTGCACCCCTGTCATGAAAGCAAGCTTCAGCTTGGTGCCCACCCCGTCAGTGCTTGAGATAAGAACAGGCTCCTTAAGACTCCTGGGGAGCTCAAACATTGCCCCAAAGCTTCCCAAGCCGCTTATCACATGAGATGAATAGGTTGCCTTAACCTTCTTTTTTATTCTCTTAAGGGCCTCATTTGCAGCGTCTATGTCAACCCCGGCCTCTTTATAGCTTACCATGCTCTCCCCCTTTTGTTCATAACTTCTCACAGCTTTAGTTGATGGCTCCAGAAGGAGCATACGCTCGCAGTCTTCTTCTCAGCCATCCCGGTGTAATATTCAGGATTCTCCAATATTTTCATCTGGTCATCTGTAAATTTCATGAGGTATCTTCTCAGTTCCTTATCTCCCTTAACCGCCTCTAAGAAAGACCTCCCGCTCTTCTCTGAAATCAGAGTAAGCTGTCTCACCTTCTCATGCGCATTCGGATAGCCGTAATAAGAGAGAAGGATATAAAGAGGCTCGGCCCTTATCATGTCCCTGCTCCTGTTAAAATTACTCTTTAGAGAGGGAGCATCCACCCTCAGTCTTGAGAGAACCCTCCTTAGACGAACCGACGAGGCAAACAAAGAGGCGAATATCTCAGGGATGAACCTCGAGCTTGCGGAATTGGTGAGGTCCCTCTGGTGCTCTGATATCTGGTCGAGATAGTATGTTACAATCCTCGGCGAGATTGCCTTAAACATGCTCTTAACATTCTCAAAGTTGATGGGGTTCCTTTTATGCGGCATTGTGCTGCTGCCCACCTGCTCTGAAAGAAACTCCTCCTTTACCTCCGCTATCTCTGTTCTCTGAAGATGCCTCATATCATCCGCGAGGTTTGCCAGAACTCCGAGTGCTGAAATCACCGCATGAATCAGGTCGAGGAGGTGCTCAGGCTCAGCTATCTGGGTGCTGTGCGTCGCGGGTTTAAGGGAGAGCCTCCTTAGAACCCTCTTTTCAAACAGGACAGGGTCTTTTAGGAGTAGAGAAGAGGCATTATAAGCGCCTACCGCCCCGCTTATCTTGCCGACCAGGTTAGAGGCGGCTTCATCAATCCTCATAATCCTCCCGCCAAGCCTTGAGACATACTCAGAGAGCGCAAAGCCAAATGTGAGCGGTTCAGCGTGCTGGCCGTGGGTTCTTCCTATCTGAAGGGTTGACTTCTCCCTGAGAGCAATATCTATGAGCAGCTTCTCGAGTTTCCTGAGTTCAGGAACAAGTGCATGAGAAACAAAACGCTTGTACCTCAATGAGTCAGCTGTGCATATGATGTCATGGCTCGTTACCCCGAGATGGACAAATCTGGCATTCTTCTCATTCATATTACGCCGCATAACATTCACAAGCGCCCTTACATTGTGCTTTATCCTGTCCTCCTCCTCATAGACCTCGCTGGCCGTCACATGCGAAGCAGCCCTCTCCGCATCATTAGCGCTGCCCTTTAATGCGATGCCCTCCACCTCCAGCTCTTTGACTACCGCAATCTCTACCTCAGTCATGTGCCTTATCATCCCCTCCTCTGAGAGAAAGGGCGCGCACTTTTCAAGCACCTCCTTATTTCTGGAGTAATACCTGAAATCAAATGGATTAATCATGTCAAAAATACCCAAGTTCCTCTTCTTGTTCCTGCTCATTGCCCCCACCTTTAAAATTGGTAAATCTTTAATCCAGGAGATAAAATAAGCCTGTCTCTTATACAC
>WALR01000004.1 GCA_015522765.1 Candidatus Woesearchaeota archaeon
AGGAAAAACAGGCTCAGTTAAAAATAGCAGGCACTCCTCAAAAAGAGGGGAAAAGAAGAAAAATCCGGGCTTCAGAATCGAGGAGATGCCTGAAGGGATAAGGGTCCTCTTCGTTTATACCCTCATGATTGGCATGGCCTATCTCATACTCGGCGCCTTTCTCAGGGTATCCATGCTATTTGGATTCATAATAAGGGGTCTGCCCGCGGTCCTTGTTAATGTAATCTTCTCAGCACTTATCTTCACAATCGCCTACGGGATAGCCCTTAAAAAGCACTGGACGCCGAGGGTGGCAAGCATAATATATATCCTCTCGGCGCTTAGCGCACTGACAAGCCTTGCAATTGAGCTGATGAGGCCTTACTTCTTCATAAGAAACACCCTGATTCTCTCCTCGATAGTTATTGTCTTCCTTAACCTCCTGACACTCTGGTTCATAAATGACAAGAAGCACTACTTTCTGATGGGCTATAGGAAAAAAAGGGTTGAAATCTCCGACAAGGTTTTTATCTCTGCCATATACATATTTTATTTCATAAGCATACTCCTGATATCCGCCGTGGGAGTCCAGTCATATAGGACAATGACGAGCTCGATGAATTTTGTTGTGAACAACCTGAACGGAAAGACATTTGAGCAGGGAATCTCATTCTGCAAACTTCAGTCAGGAACCAAAAAGGATATCTGCTTCATGTCGCTCGCGATCCTCAAGCCGGACGAGGGTGTGAAGCTGTGCAACAACATCCAGGATGAATTTTATAAGATTACCTGCTACAAGGGGATAGGGGCGATATGAGGATGAGAGTAAAAGCAACGAGAAGCATGGCGCTCAGCCAGAGAAGGGCCCAGCTCACCCTCTTCATAATAATAGCACTTGTCCTCCTCTTCTCAAGCATCGTCGCGATTTATATTGCCAAAGAGGCGAGGAAAATCAGCCTCACAAAGGAGGAGGTGGAGAAGGTATCCCTTGAAAGCAAGCCAATAAAGAGGTTCGTTGAGTCCTGCCTTTACGACGAGCTTAAAGAAGGGGTGTACCTCGCCGGCCAGAGGGGAGGGTTCATAAATGAGAGCCTCCTCGATTCAGAAACAGCCAGATTCCTGCCCCTCTCCTCGAATGTTCTTCTTCTTGGAACTGAGAAGGTGCCCTTCTGGTTCTACTCAGAGTATAACCGCGATGTTATTGGGATGCCTGAACTCCACAAGAGCTCAGAGGGCGACATGAGCATAGAGGACCAGCTGGACGCATTTATTGGCAGGAAGCTCCCCGGATGCATAAAAAACTTTGAGGACTTCTCCTCTCACGGAATAAATGTCACCCCCCTCAAAGAGCCGGTCATAAATGTGCATGTTTACGATGACAGCGTCGTTGCAGAGCTGGACTATCCCCTTAAGATAACCATAAGCAACAAGGAGGGCTCATCAAAGGAGTCAATATCAAAATTCCGCTCCAAGATTCCCGTAAGGCTGGGAAGGATATACGAAGTGGCTAAGGGCATAACCACAAAAGAGGCGAGAAGGTGGTTCATAGAGCACAGGGTTCTCTCCCTCATAAGCATCTACTCAGGGCTTAACTCAGAACTCCTGCCGCCCATCTACGACTCGCACATAGGGGGATGTGGCGACCAGGTATTCTGGGATGCCTTCTCTGTGAAGGAAAACCTCATTATGATGCTCTCAATGAACATCCCCTTCTTCAAGGTCATGGGCTCTGACTTCACGCCGATATCAGCCTCATGGATAAGCAACCCCGACGAAAGACATGTAGCAGAGTCGATGTTCAGGTCATTCATTATAAGACTGAATACAACAGCAGACCTTAAAGGGATAAAGACCCATTTCTCCTTCACCCCTGACATGCCCTCCTCATTTGACTTTGAGGATGCCAACGGAAAACACTTCCTGCTCTCTCCAAACTCCCTCAGCGTGCCGATTCCCTTTTATCCGCTCTGCATGGACACCTATCAGACGCTCTACAGCGCGAAGTTTCCAATTGTGGTTGACATGGCAGACAGGGAGTCCCTCCTCTACGGCCAGCCCTATGACTTCAGGTTTGCGCTCGAGGCGGTCATTGTGAATAACTTCCCGCGGGCAGAATACTTGACATTCCTCAATGACACCAACCTCAGGAACATGACAGTATTTGAGGGGGCTGACAGGTATGAGTGCTCAGAGCTGGACAAGAACTCACTGATATTCGTCCTTGCAAAAGACAGAGTTAACAACAAGCATGTCAATAACGCAGCTGTATTCTACCAGTGCGGAGCAGTGGGCTCGAGGTGCCCCCTTGGATTAACAGAGAACGGGGCCCTGCTCGCCTTTGTCAAGAGCTGCACCAATGGAGTCCTAAGCATACAAAAGAACAACTACCTAACATTCATTAAACCCCTCGCGATAAAGGCGAATAACCTGACGATTGTCGTTGCGAACATGACGCCGCTTAGGAAGATTCCGTTCAGCGTGAAGAAGATTTATGTAAAGCCGCCTGCCCCGCAATTGAGCAGTGGAGAACAAAATGCAGACGAGGGGACGCCGGGAGTGGTCATTGATGAGGACGGCAATGTTATAAAGTGCAATATAGCCCCTGATGATAAAAAGCAGGCTATCGGAGCCCATGAAGAGGTAATGGTGAAGATGTATAAGAGCGATTTCAGGAACGGAATCATGGACAGGGAGATTGTCACACTGTTCAACGGCTCAAACTCTTATATAAACATCGCACCAGGAAGATATGAGGGCCAGCTCCTGCTCATGAAGCACGAGAGCTATGCAGGGGAGATGCTGATAACGAAGGGCTCCTCCTCAATGGATATCAGTCTTGGGCCTTTCAGGGGGACGAGGAGGATTGAGATACCTGATAAGGACATAGAGGTGAAGACTGCTCTGATAGGCGGAGCCGCCCTCAACTTCACCCTCGGAGACGAACTTTACAAGGCCAATAATATAACCTTTACTGTTATTTACGAGGATGCACCGCGCACGGTTTACGAGATTGGCCAGCCGCTAAGCCACATCGAGGCGTGCACCCTGCTGAACAGGGAGAAGCTTAAGCCGGTGCTGAGTTAAAATGGGAAAGAACAATGCCATAACAATGATTTTTATCGTGCTACTGCTGTTATTAGTGAGCGCCTCCCCTGCACTTGCAGTCTCAATAACCAATGTCAAGGCGTATGGGGATGACAATCTGCCCCCGTTTATGAAGGCCGGCGACACCCTGACAATTGAGGCGTCGGTGATTGTGGATGAGGGAACAGAGGTTCAGCCAGGCGATGTGGAGATTAATAGCGATGGTGGTTCGCAAGGAATGTCCAGCTGTATTGACGGGGGAACATTGCCAAACGGGAAGATGTACAACTGCTCATACTCCTTATCGAATACGAATCTTGAAGATAACAACTACCACTGGAGCTTTTACATAAAATATGGGAATGTACACTCAAATAGTTATACCGTTTTAGAGGACGACTCGCCGCCGAACATCACAATACTCAGCATCCAGCAGGAAAAGGATAATATAACGATAAGATACAGGCTAAGGGACAACAACTCCTACGACGACAAATGCCCGGGAATAGACAGGCTTGAGATTAAAGACGGGAATATGCCTCAGATTGTCCTGACAGACAGCATAAACACAGACCATTGCGATTACACTGGGAAGGACTCGGTAATACTTGGGCAGGGAGAGCACGAATTGAGGCTAAGCGCCTATGACAGGCTCGGGAACCACAGGACAACAGAGCCATTTACAGTATGGGTGGACCTTGTCGACCCGATTATAGCGCCGACAGCATCAGCCTATCATAACGGGGAAAAGCTCAATTTCATCCCGCCCCTGGGTCCCTCCTCAGAGATAGACAATGTGACAATAAACCTTACAGTCAGTGACGACTCAAACATAACTGCATACGGCGACTTATCATCATTAGTATCAGGCAATGTGATGAAGAATAAATATAAAAAAATCGATGCGGAATGCACAGGGGAAGGCGAGGATAAGACCTGTCTATGGAAGAACATAACCCTAAACCCGCCCTCCGGGAGCGACAAGAAGATAAGGGTTAATGCGACCGATTCTGCAGGGAACTCTGTTGCGGGGGAGGCAGCGGTGGATATTGAGGTCGACGATGAACAGCCTGAGCTAAACTCTCTTGGAACATCGAGGTGCTTCGACGGGCAGTGCTACCTCAAGAAAAATGACAATACAATCATAGCAAATATTAATGAGGGAAAGTCTGGTCTTCACAAGAACAACATCTTCCTCAACCTGAAGTCACTCAACAACGGGCCAAGATATGACAGGAAAAGGATGAACTGCACAAAATCATCTGACAGCAGCTGGGTGTGCAACGCAACCGTCTCCCTCGGCAATGCTGTTTATTCCGGCAACAAGCTCCCCTTCTCAATCCTGCGCAGCAGCTCAGACGATGTGGGAAACAGGATAAAGGGGGAGCTAATAACATCTGCAATCGCAGACATAAGAAAACCGAACTTCATAAACATAACAGTAAAGCCTGAGGAGCATCCTGAAAGGGGAGTCGTGCTTCCAGACGACAACATAGTGATTGATGCATTCATAAACGAGACTGATACAGGGATAAGAAAAGAGGACGCGTTCATAAACGCAAGCGCCTTCTATAACGGCAGGGGGCTTATAGGGGCGGATACATGCAGCAGGGAAGATAAATACTGGCACTGCGTCTGGCACTACAACACCCAGGATGACAGCAACCCCCTTGACCCCAGCGGAAAGAATCTGAAGCTTGAGGCAATAGTTACGGACTACGCAGGGAACAGGAAAAGGTCAAGGGATGACAATGTGTACGGGCAGATATACATAAGCTATTATTCGAGCAACGGAGGAGTGAACTGGTGGAAGGACAGTATAAAGGTCAATAAAGATACAAATCCGCCAGGGAAGATTCCAACAATTAACAGGAACCTCCTCTGGATGGGAGGAGGGGCATATATCCGCCTCACCATGACAATAGAAACCAGGGGGAACAGCCATCCCTACCTGCATGAGTTCAACATAGACGAATGCAAAGAGAAGGTTAAGGACCAGGAATACGATGTGACTGTTGCACAGCAGGGTTATATAAATCCTTCTAAGAAGAAGACTAAATGGGTCGTACTCTCGCTTCCCTCTATCAACAGGAATATCCTAAATGACTCTTCTCTTAAAAAGATAAAGATGAACTGCACAGCATATATTGTTCAGGGCTCAGCGCCGAGAAGCCCTGTAATAGCAGAGAACGAGAAGGCAGAGGCACTCTTTTATATCAACCTCTCACCAGTAGTAGGATGGATATTCAAAAACCCCGGAGAGATGAGCTATTTTAAGATTGATGCGCATAAAAAAGCCTATGAAAATTTTAACAATACAGAGAGCCTCCTCAAAAATCTTGTGGGTCCTGACTCAGTTCCCCGTAAGTTATGCGAATTCGGGGCTGGGACTGAACAGATTCTGGCAGATGTTGCAGGGGTTGGCTGGGCAATCGAGAAGATTCCAAACATGGGGGGTATAAGCAAGCTTTTGATTGACTTTTTCAA
>WALR01000005.1 GCA_015522765.1 Candidatus Woesearchaeota archaeon
CCTCTAGGAAGGGATAGAGGAGGGGCTCGCCCTGCCCGTTTATATGGAGCTCTACCGGAATGTTCTTGTAGTCCAGAACACTGAACAATTCTGATGCGAGATAATAGGGTGAGAGGAGGAACTCTGAGGTCTTGCGGGAGTTCTTCCCTTCATCAACGCTGCAGTAGATGCAGTTAAGGTTGCATCCGGTTGAGGGCCTCACCTCTATAATCGTTGTATTCCTGTCTATGATGCCGAATGCCAGAGAGCCTATGAGGGGGATGTTTGAAGATGACCTTATCAGCAGGGTTTTCTTCCCTGTAATCCTGTGGGTAAGCTCGCATAGTGGCTGGGAGAGAATCATTGAGAGTCTGCGGACGGCCCCCCTGTCTGACCTGGAAAAGTTAATTCGGCCCTCTGATAAAATTATCTCTTTGCTTCTGAGAAAAGAGAAGGGCACATCGATGTAGTGGAATGGGGTGATGTTCATTCTTAAGATATCCTCATCCCTTTCCCTTATAATCCGGCTCTCAGAATCAAGGAATCTGGATGTTAAGTCCTGCTCGCCCCGACTAATCCTTCCAATCAAATTTTCTCTTTCAGTCCCCATTTGATAGGCAGGAACGCATAACAATATTTAAATATTAGCTAGGATTAATCAGCAACGGGGGTTGAACATGGAGAATGTTAAGATAAACTTTGAGAGTCTCTTTGAGCTTGACAGAATAGAAAAGAGCAGGCAGGACCTCCAGAAGATAGATCAGGGTTTTTATGAAGAAGTGGAGCATTATCTTAGGGAGAAGGAGAGGTTCCTCAGGGAGCAGGAAGGAAGGGGGGGGCTTTATACTGACAGGGAGTCCTCAAAGACAAGGACGCAGATAGAAAACACAAAGAGGATAATAAGAAATATTTACGAGAAGAGGGAAAAGAAGATAATCAGTCTTGCATTGATAAAGTCAAGAACAAACATGAAGGGGATAGACACCTCAAAGATGCTCCCCGAGGAGTTATCATTCTTTAATGAGCTCGTGGGCTTATTGGATGTTTATAGGAAAAAAGTGCACGACCTCCTCTACCAGAATGGGCGCGCAAAAGAGACACATCTCCCCGATAAAGAAGGAATTGATGGACCTGCCGGGGAGAAGGAGATAAGAAGAGAAGGGAAGCCGGCCGAAGAGGGGGAAACCTCAGGGGAGATTCCTGAAGCCTCCTACAATCTAGAATTTATAGCTGATGTCGGGAAGTTTCTTGGCCCTGACCTTAAGGCGTACGGCCCATTTAAAGAGGGCGAGATGGCGACTCTCCCTGTTAATGTTGCTGAGATGGTAATCTCAAATGGAAAGGCGAAGAAGAGAGAGGAAAAAGAGGATAATTAACCTGAAGGAAACCGTTGGGCTGCTCCTTCTCCTTTTGTCATTAATCGCTTTCTACAGCTCATTGACATGGTTAAAAGCAAGGGGTATAGCGGAGTGGAGCCTTACAATGCTGCTCCTCCCCTTCATCATAGGCATAATCGCAATTCTTCTTGTTGGCCTAGTCATATTCTGGGTTCTTAAGAACATTCTCGTGGGTTAATTGGCTACATGCTAAAGTGCGCTCCACCACAAAAAATTTATAAAGCAGAGCTATCATCTCAAAGATATGTGGGGAGTACTCTTATCATTTGTGTCAGGCCTTCTGGCTTCATTCACGCCTTGCGTGGCTGTGCTCTTTCCCATAACATTCTACAGGTTCACATCTGACAAGGGGACGAACTACAGGGAGTATCTTTTGTATGTGCTGGGTTTTATAGTGACATTCATACTTCTTGGCGCAATCTTTCAGCAGCTCTTCAATTCAAGGATTCAGAACGGCATAAAACTCGCGGTCGCGCTTTCTCTTATTGTTGTAGGGATACTTGAATTTATGCATAAGCTTAATCCACTTAATCTCAAGCCTGTCAAGAATACCTTTCTCTTCGGCATAATCTTCGCCCTTGTGGTTGGGATAAATCCCTGCACCCTGCCCTACCTCGGGACAATCGTGGGTGTTTCAAAGGGTATAGAGATTATGCTCAAACTCATAATGTTCGGGATAGGAGTGATTATCCCCCCGACTCTCCTGATAGTATTCGGGAATGCCCTTCTCTCAAATATGCGCAGGGTAACAAAGAAGATTTCGAACCTTGACAGGCCCATGAGCATAGTGCTTGTACTCTCAGGTGTTTACCTTGGCCTTCACATAAACGGCCTCTCCCGTTTTGAGCTTATATTTTCATCATTGATTGTGGCGTTCCTTCTCTTCATTATACTAAGGGTGCTGTCCTCTCATAAACATTCCTTTAAGCAGCTTCTGAACCCCTTCAGGCTTCTCCTTATAATCGCACTCTTCCTGTTATGGGGCGCCCTCACCTATCACTGCTATGGTCTAGTAGGAGAATACGAGATGATGTGCTCTGCGACATGCACTGTCTGCAGGACATGCATGTGGATGTTCTCCGGTTCGCTCTTAGTAGGTACTGTATCAGCATATCTCCTCAACAAATTCTCGTATAAGAGGGATAAGAAGGCGGGGGATTAACATCACTTAACCTTATTTGCTCTTATAGTAAAATCGAAAGCTTTTTTTAGTAGGAGTGTTTTGTCCGATTATGATTCATCTGGGCAGGATAAAGGATGTTAAGGGAAGAGAGGTTCTTGACTCGAGGGGGACACCCACTGTTGAGGCAGAGCTCAAAGCCTCAAATATAATTTCAAGGGCGATGGTTCCGAGTGGCAAATCGACAGGGGTGCACGAGGCAGTAGAGCTTCGTGATAATGATAAGAAGAGATACTTCGGGAGGGGCGTACTCACAGCAGTAGAGAACATAAACAACCCCCTTAAATCCGCACTTGTCGGGAGGTCTGTCCTTAAGCAGTCCTCCATTGACAGGGCGATGGCAGAGCTCGACGGCACTGTCAATAAGTCAAGACTCGGAGCAAATGCAATCCTCGCTGTTTCACTTGCATGCGCGAGGGCTGGCGCGATGGTGAAGGATGTACCCCTCTACAGCCACATTCGTTCTCTTTACGAGTCTGTTCCCCCTGTTCAGGACACCCTGAATGATGGTTTTCTTAAGAAGGCCAATCCCGATGTTCCTAAGGGCAGCTTCGTCCTTCCTATCCCCTCTTTCAATGTTCTTAACGGCGGCGTTCATGCCGGAAACAACCTTGATTTTCAGGAATTCATGATTATGCCCGTCCATGCGCCGTCATTCTCAGAGGGGCTCAGGCAGAGCGTAGAGGTTTATCACGAGCTGAGAAAGCGCATAATCAATAAGTACGATAAGACTGCTGTTAATGTAGGGGATGAAGGGGGATTTGCCCCTCCCATCGATACCCCTGAAGAGGCGTTGTCATTATTGACAGATGCTATTGAGGAGCTTGGCTACTCAGGCATATTTAAGATTGCCATTGATGCGGCAGCGTCAGAGTTCTACCACTCAGGGAGCTACATTGTTAATGGCAGGAAGATGAATTCTGACCAGCTTACCTCCCTCTATGATGAGCTTGTCTCCAGGTTCCCCATTATAAGCATAGAAGACCCCTTTGCCCAGGACGACTTTGCTTCCTTCAGCAGTATAGTCGAGGAGCTGGGCGCAATCGTCCAGATAGTCGGCGATGACCTCCTTGTAACTAACCCCCAGCGGATAAAAGAGGCGATTGAAAAGAAGGCTGTTACCGCTCTTCTCCTCAAGGTAAACCAGATAGGGACACTTACCGAGTCTTTGGAGGCCGCCTCTCTTGCGTCTTCTAATGGGCTTGGCGTAATGATAAGCCACCGCAGCGGGGAAACAGAGGACCCATTCATAGCCCATCTTGCAGTGGGAGTGTCAGCAGGCCAGATTAAGTCAGGCGCCCCCTGCAGGAGCGAGAGGCTGGCAAAGTACAATGAGCTATTGAGGATAGAGGAGTCCCTCGGTAAAAAAGCGTTCTATGCCGGAAAGTCATTCAGGTCGTTTATTAAGATAAGAAATTCTTAGAATGTTATTTTA
>WALR01000006.1 GCA_015522765.1 Candidatus Woesearchaeota archaeon
GTTAAATACTTCTCCCCTGAAAACATCTATTCCCGCCCATTTATTGTTTTTGTCATGGGCGGCTTTTAGCTCTGTCATCACATCTATAGGGTCGAGACCGGCATTCTCTGCCAGCGTCCTGGGAATCGACTCAAGAGCCTCCGCGAATGCATAGACAGCAAGCTGTTCTCTCCCTGACAGCTTATCCGAGTAGAGCTTAATCCTTCTGGACAACTCCACCTCTGTGGAGCCTGCCCCTCCAATAACCTTGCCCGTCCTCACTGCAGCGGCTATGTCGCCGAGGGCGTCGTCGAGGGCTCTCTTGACTTCATCAACAACATGCTCTGTTCCCCCCCTCACAAGGAGGGTCACTGCCTTCGGATTCTTGCACTCCCTTACAAAGGTCATCTCCTCATCCCCGACCTTCTTTTCTTCAACCATGCCTGCATATCCCAGGTCGTTCTTCGAGAGATCCTCCAGGTTTGTTATGATTGTTGCCCCTGTTGCTCTTGACAATTTCTCCATGTCGCTCTTCTTAACCCTCCTCGCCGCGAATATGTTGTTTTTGGCTAGGAAATGCTGGGCCATGTCATCTATCCCCTTCTGGCAGAACACGACATTCGCCCCTGACGCCACAATTGTGTCAACCATCTTCTTAAGCATCTCCTCCTCCTGGTCTAAGAATGCCTGCAGCTGGGACGGCTCTGTTATTTGTATCTTCGCATCCGTCTCTGTGCTCTTTATCTCAAGCGCTGACTCTATAAGCGCTATCCTTGCCTCTTTCACTAATTTGGGCATTCCCGGGTTCACTTTTTCCTTGTCTATGACGACCCCCTTTATTAACTCTGACTCCTCAACGCTTCCCCCTGCCTTCTTCTCTATCTTCACATCGTCGAGATTTATCATGCTCTTACCCTCTTTCTCTGTCACGACAGACTGGACCGCGTTTACTGCCAGCTTTCCAAGGTGCTCCTTGGATGCCTCTGCGCCCTTCCCTGTCATCGCTGTTATGGCTATCTTGTTAAGGGTTGCTGTATCTTTTACATCCACTTCTTCAGCCATCTCATTAAGGAATTCCACGGCCTTATCCGCTCCTATTCTGAATCCTTTAGCTATAATCGTCGGGTGGATGTTCTTCTCGAGGAGGTCGGAACTTTTATTTAGCAGCTCTCCTGCTATCACAACCGCAGTTGTTGTTCCGTCTCCCACCTCTTCCTCCTGCGTCTTCGCCACTTCCACTATCATCTTTGCAGCCGGGTTCTCAATGTTCATCTCCTCGAGTATTGTCACGCCGTCATTTGTCACGACTATGTCTCCCAAACTGTCCACAAGCATCTTGTCCATCCCTTTTGGGCCGAGTGTTGTTCTTACGGTCTCGGCGACGAGCTTACCTGCCTCTATGTTGAGCTTCTGGGCGCTCCTCCCAGTTGTCCGTGTTGCCCCTTCTGGTAGTATGAATATTGGCTGTACCTGTTGTGTCATATCTCCCACCTCCGATGTTCTTCTTAATATCTTTAGCTTTTATACTGATTAAAATGTTGAAAGCGTAATAACCCAATTTTTATTCGGGCACCATCATCCCCCTCTTAAGAGTTAAGAGAATAATCTTGGAATGAAACGGGCATATATAAACTTTTTGAATAAGCCTGTTCTAGGATTGCCCCTGTCTTTATCATTAAAAAAGTCAGGGTGAACCGCAGGGATGGCCGCTAACAGTAAAATTAGGGCTTCCTATTCCAATTCCGGGTTTTCCTGTAACCTCAGAGAGATTAATCAGGTGGCCGTTCTCGTCCTTGAAGAATATGCAAAAGTCGTATTTCACGCCCAGCCTGTTCCTAAGGTCTTTGTATGTGGTGTTCGCAACCTTCTTGAGAAGCTCGTTATCAACTTTCTCCCCAACGACAAACACTAAAGGATTTGCCGTGTCGTTTATGTTAACAGAGGATATTCTCATAGAGATTATTTTTCCCTCTGTTTCCAGTGTTTTAATCGTTCGTCTTTCGGCAAAGGAAGACATCGCATAAAAGAAGATTATCAATGCAAGTATAAATATGGCTGAGCCTAAGAGAACATCAACAGACCATGTCTGCCCCTGTCTTAAATTCTTACTTCTCATATTTCCACCAATTTAAGACATCTGAATACGACATGGTTCGCCGTTTACCCTCATCTTTCTGCTGCCGAAGCAGAGTACTTTGCCCTCTTTGTCAAGTGGGACTACTCCTTTATCGCTTACGATGTACAATGCAAAGTCTGTGTGGAGATTCAGCATTGACTTCACATTAAAGTAGCCCATAGCTGAGAGTCTCTTTAGCCCCGTGCCGTCAAGATATCTGCCCTTTATTATAGAAATCCTTCCATTATCTGTAAGCAGATTTCTCATTATCTGCTCCTTGTCATAAACTATTGTTTTGCGCTCCCTCACGGCAGATGTGTAGTATAAGAAGGCTATAAATGCGAGCACTATCAATGCCAGAGGCGCCATTTTATTCAGGGAAGTATACCTTATGCTGTGATTCCTTGGCAACGCGGCATTTGTCCTTCCCCTCTTATTCCTATGAGCAACTAATGCTCTCCTCCTCTTTTTGCTCATTTTTCCTCGTTAAAGAGTCATGTGCAATTTACATTTAGACATATCCATCCGTTATCCTTTCTTAATTCGTTTTCACCTTTATAAACATTTCCCTTTAGGTTATCGGGCAATGACAACACATAGGGGGTGTCCATGCTGAAATTAACATACTGGAGTATTAATGTGCTCTTCTTAATGTTTGTGCCGTTGTAGGGGAGGAGGACTATGGAATAGTTTATCCCCTCTAACCTTTCGGGAACCTTGAAAACACGGTAATAGCCGTCCTGCATTGTGGCGGCAAGTGTTATCTCGTCCTTTATAATCCCTGC
>WALR01000007.1 GCA_015522765.1 Candidatus Woesearchaeota archaeon
AGCAGAGACGGCAGCAAGGCCGATTGCCGTGCCGGCTGAGATTGAGAATATTGCCATCGCGATAGTTATTGGTTTCGGGCTTGATAAAAGCCCGCCGCCAACAAGGAGAAGGATAGCAATAAGGAAGCCGTATAATGCCTGAGTCTCAGGAAGAGCACTAAAAAGAAGCGCCTTACCGAATGTCTTCTGGTCCTGGGAGACTGCTTTTATACCTGATGAGGCGGCTATGCCCTGGCCCACAGCAGAGACAGCAGCAAGGCCGACAGCAAGGCCTGCGCCTATGGAAAAGATTCCCACAGGATCGGGGAGCTTATTACCTGAAACCCCTAATATCCCAAAGGCTATTAGGATGAGGATTGAGATTATAAAGGAGTATAATGCCTGAGTCTCAGGAAGAGCACTGAAGAGAATGCTCTTGCCAAATGTTGAGGGCTTTTCAAGTACAGAGCCTATTCCTGACGAGGCGGCTATGCCCTGGCCAATGGCAGATATCCCTGCAAGACCTATAGCAAGTCCTGCTGCTATGGCTGCAAAGCCTGACGCCATCTGAAGGTTCTTTGGGGCTCCCCCGAACAGCCCTGTCCCTATCATAATGAGTATTGCGATAATAAATCCGTATAATGCCTGAGTCTCAGGAAGAGCACTGAAGAGAAGCGCCTTACCGAATGTCTTTTTGTCCTTGCTCGCTGCTGCAGCGCCGGAGCTTGCGACTATTCCCTGGCCAATGGCGGACATTCCAGCAAGGCCTACGGCAAGTCCTGCACCCAAAGCTCCAAGGGCCTCTGCCATGCCTACCTGCCTTGCACCCCCTATTATCCCTGTGCCAAGAAGTATAAGGATGGCTATTAAAAATCCGTATATCCCCTGTGTCTGGGGGAGAGCCTGGAAGAGTAATGCGACACTGAACTTTCTGGAGTCCTCAGCAACAATCTTAGTGCCTGATGAGCCCACTATCCCTGCGCCGAGGGCAGAGGCAAGCCCTGATGCTCCGACAGCTATGCCTGCGCCGAGGGCGGATATTGCTGTTGCAGGATTCATCATCCCCTCTTCACCTCTGTGTAAAGCCTTTCCTCTTTGAAGGGCGTGAACTTCTCTCCTCCACCCTCATAGAACTTTCCGAAGAACTCTACGAACTGGAGTCTTATTGAGTGGACAAATGCGCCGAGGCTGTTCATTACGAAACTGAAGAAGTGGCCGACTATAAACAGGGGGATTGCAATGAGTATGCCTACGAAAGGCACCCCCTTAACCAGATTTGAGAGGAGGTTAACTGTAAGCGCTATTCCAGCTGTTGAGAGGGCAAGGGCGAATAGCCTGCTGTACGATATCACATCACCCATGAAGCCTGTCATCCCGAGTATTCCCAGCGGACCGTTGAACACAAGTATAAGAAGGACATCTATTCCGAGAAGGGTTTCTGCAAGCCATGTAATCTTGGGGAAGAAGAAAAAGAGGACTGAGAGCTGGAGCAGGAACCATGTGCCCCTCTCCTTGACAAGGGTTTTATAGTCCTTCTTTCTTATGTCCTCTAAGGCGCCAATAACAAGCCCTATATTAAGATGGATTAATGCGACTATAAACGAGAGTATGAGGAAGTAGAGGGGCTCTGATAGGGGGTCCTTCCATATCGCAAGACTCTTCGGGGATATGCCAAACAGATAAGAGGGAAGGTCTCCTAAGTAGGAGCCTGTAAGAAATCCGAATATCATTGCGAATATCCCCATCCAAAGCAGGATTGTCCCCATCTCCTTCATGCTCGAGCTGTATTTGCCCAGCCTTTTTATTAGGAAGAGGGCGAGTATGACGAGCATTGCGCCATACACGAAGTCTGTGAGCATGAAACCTGCAAAGATGATGAAGACAGGGCCTACTATGAATGTGGGGTCTATATCCTTGTATTTTGGAAGTGAGAACAGCTCTGTTATCATTTCATAGGGTTTTATGAAAGCCGGATTTGAGAGCTTAACAGGGGTTTCATCGTTATCTTCAGGGAAGTCAACCTTCATAACTACTCTTCCCTTAAACTCCTCGCGGAGTCTTGTCTTAAGGGGGATCACCCTTTTCTTAGGCACCCATCCCGAGAGCATAATGAAGTTCTTTGAGGATAACAGGTTGTAGTTCTGCTCGTCCCTCTCCTTTAATATCTCCAGCTCTTCCCTAAGAATAACGGCTTCCTCAAAGGATTCTTTGCGCAGGGCGATTATCCTGTTTATGAGCTCGTCCCTCTCCTTGAGGAGTTCTCTCTCCTCCTTATCCAGCTCGTCTTTTGGATTGCTGCTTTTTGGCATTGAGTCAAGGGGGATTATATCTGCGCCGTGCTTTTTGGATATGAATACCGCCCTTGCATACTCATCACTCAGGCTTATCAGCACATAAAGCTCTCTCTTTTTGTCTATGCTCTTCCCCATGAGATGGGAGATGGACAGCTCCTTTCCGCTCTCTTCCCTTAACTTTGGAAGGTTCTGCTTTGCTATTATCCCCGCGACAACCTTTACACGCCTCAGCTCGGATATGAGTATTGTGTTGAGTTGGGCGCCCTGAATTATTAATGCCGCCTCTTTCAGCCCTTTTAGCTCGTCAAGACGCTCGGCTATCTCTGCATGCCTCTCCTCTATCCTTATGAGCTCCTCCTCGTTTTTCTTGATATATGCCTCTATTAGTTTAAGCACTTCCCCCTTTGAATTGTGCTTTATCTTAACCTTCTCCGGAAGGTCAAGCCCGAACATCGACTGCACAAACGATGTTTTCTGGGGGGGAATCTTCATTATCGAGATTAGTCTTGATACTCTTAGAAGGTAGTCTGATATTGTTTTTAATTCCTCAGGGGGAAGCGCGGGCGCCAGGTACTTGCTTGCCTCGTCCTTTTTGAGCTCTCTTATCTGAAGGACTCCTGTTTTATGAAGTGTTTCTAGCAGAATATCGCGGTCATTTTTATGAACGAATATGGTTATCTTTCGCATTACTTCAGGTCTTAACATTGGTTTATCACCATACATAAAAACAATAATTAATGAGTATTATTAATGGGCATTCACTGGGACTGAAGGATTATTTTTGTAATGGCTGCCTCTGCCCTTAGCCTGTTCTTCTTATATTTATTAACCAGCTCCTTCTCTTTTTCCTCCCACTCTCTATTAATGGATTTGATGAATGAACCCAATTTTTCCTTTAGCTCCTTCAGCGCCTTCTCCCTCCTTGTGGCTATCCCCTCTCTCTCTTTTATAACCATCTGCTCTGCTTTTTCCTTAGCGCTCTTTACCACTCTCTCCGCTTCTGCCTCTGCCTTCTCTTTTATTTCGTCCGCACTCTTCTCTGCTTCCAATAGAGTGGCTATAATCTTCTTCATATTCTGCACCTTTTCATCTTTTATTATTTTATTATTCTGTAGTTTCTAAATGCAAAACCCCCTTGATTATAAAGTTTACCTAAAATCCTCCGAATTAATTGTGATAACACAACTACAAGCTGACTTGACCTGGCTTAACCAGAGGTTTCTTAGGCATTTTGTTAAATATATAAAGATTAACCAAGTATTTTATCTATTATATATATTTATTGATTTGAAGGAGCTGAAGATTAATGCTTAGAAGTCCTATTGGCAGCTACCTCCTAAAAGAGCCTATGACAACCCCCTCATAAGCCCCTGTTTTCTCGTGCTTTGGAATAGTTGCCTTAACCTCCACAATATACTCCCCGCCCCGCTCCACTATTAATGGGTTGGGAGCAAATGAGAGAAAGCGGGAAATATTGCCCTTTGCATAGAAGAGAATCTTCCCATTCTTTGATGAGGCTACTGAAATCTTTCTCACCCCCTTTGTGCCGGGCGGGAGCATCCCAAAGTGCATAGTATCATTATCGAGATTCGGGCCGATTTTATACCCTACTAAAAGGTCTGTCTTAATAGCATAAGACTCGCCCATATAATAAAAAGAGTAAATAACAAAAGTGAGGGCGGCGCTTATTAAGGCAACTGAGAGGAGCAGGAGTGCCTTTTCCTTACTTTCCATGTTCTCTCTTCCTCCTTAAGATTATGAAGAGGTTAATAATGACGAGCAGGACGGCAAACGCTATTATTAGCGCAGTTGTGCTAATGGCCACACCCTTTTTCTTTTGTTTAATCGGAAGAAGGGTAAATGCACCCTCCTTAGTGGTATTCCCGCCATCAAAGAAAACATTTATCCTTATCCTGTAATTTCCGCTCATAAGCGACGATGCATCAATATAGCCCTTCGACTTTTTTGAGGCGAAGCCGTTTATATCCACAGGGAAGGTCTTGAATGATGTTCTTGCGGTGTCATTGTAAATAGTAACCTCTGCATACGCACTCATCTTCTCATTCCACATGTTTTTAAGAACAACCCAGAAGGGGCTTATCTTAAGCTCTGTGGCGTTCTCTTCATAGGAGCCTGCTACGACACTCTTCGTGCCGACCCTCACCGTCGTTTCTGCGCTGCTCTTCTTCCCGTCATAAACAGCACTCCCTGTGAGCAGGTAGACCCCTGCATCATCGGTATTGGTAAACTTGAATATGCTGCTCTTCTCCTCTCCGCTCTTCACATTAGTGAATTCCTCCCCTTCATATTCCCCCTTTACCTTATTGTTCAGCTCAAGCTTCGCTGACATTTTAAGGCTGTTAATAATATCAGTCCCCCTGTTCACCGCCCTTACACGCGTCACTATTGGCTGGCCCTTCTTCACATCCTTGGAAACCACGGAGAGCTCGACATACTTCCCGGGATAGGGGAAATCAACTATGATGCGGTGGTTCGCCCTGAGTATTATGTTGAACCTCATCCCCGAATTAGGGAGGACTTCCTGTTCAGGAGCCTGAGTGACCACAATTCTTGCCTCCTGAGTCCCGTAAAGCCCCTCTTTCTCAGGGAAATTGAGTGTATAGGGAAAGCAGGTCCGCCCTCCCCCTATTGTTACAGTGCTATTCACCCCAAGTGTTATATACTTAGCAAGCGCGCCAGTCACATTTATCCTCACCCTCTCAGGAGCACCCTCCTCGTTCACCAAGCAAAAGTCGTAGTGGGTGTTCATCCCTGGGCTGTACCTTATGTGCCTGTTGGCGCTTATCCCAAAGGCATGAATAGATGGTACAAAAAGAAAAAATGCGAACAAGACCAGCCCAGTACTTTTAAGCACTTCCATTTTATTAAAGGATGAATGCTCATTTAAAAATTTTCCTAATAATCAGGATTTTATGAAATACTTTGTTGCGGATTTCTGCTATAAACTGTTTAGGGAAAGTTAGTTTAGTGGAAAGGAAGGTAAGTTTAGTTCAATCTTTCTTGACATTACACATAGCAGAAGAAATGAAACTATAAGAATGAATTTTCATTTAGTATCCTCCCTCCTTTGGAGTTTCATCCTTAATTTAAGAGTAAAGTGTAAGGTTCGTTTTATAAATTTCCACTTTCCTTTCAAACTAATGTTCCAATGGGATTGTCCGTGGATGCGCTGTTTGAAGAATACCGAGAAGCGAAGTATCTTGTAGCCGAGCTTCTTTGCCATGTAGTAAAAGTAAAGGTCAAATGAGAAATCTTTAGGCGGCTCACCAAGTTTTTTTAGGAATGACCTGTGAAAGAGATTGGGTTGGGCATTTATATCATATAACAACGTGCCCAGTATTAATGTTTCAAAGACAGACATCCCAAATGTAAAGAACGATTCTATAAATTGTCTGCCTTTTCTATTGCCCTTAACAAAACATCGTTCAGGATTAGGCTGGCCCTTCGCAATCTCATAGGCCTTGAACGCA
>WALR01000008.1 GCA_015522765.1 Candidatus Woesearchaeota archaeon
GACTCAGACCTTACATCAACCTTAGCCGTAAACATGATGAATTAATCTTTCCCCGCACTTAATGCCGTTAGGCAGTACATTATCAGACAACAGGAATTCCAATGCTAACTCAGCCTGAAGAAAACCCTCCTGAAATCCTGGATTCTGCCATCCTTTACTCTTATTCCTTCACTCGCAAGGAGCTTTGCTTTCTCGCGGCTGTCAGGGCTTCCCCTGAAGCCGCCCAGAGAGCCGTCAGAGCGGACTATGCGGTAGCAGGGAACCTCTCCTTTACTTGTGCTTAATGCCGCCCACAGCCCTGAATGCCTTTGTAGAAAGAGCCCTGGCAACCTCCTTATATGTGGACACCCTTCCCATCGGCACCCCTGAGACAACCCTAAACACCCTCTGCCTAAAATTATCCGCATGCACCCCCTGTTCATCTAAGAGTGAGAGCAGTGAAATAAATGCCCTGTAGCTTCCCCTTCTGCCAGCGGATTTCTTATATTCAACCAATAGCCTCTTAATATGGTTAGGAGAGTGCTTTAGCTGGATAACATCATCTTCCCTGTAAAAGACATGCCCCATTAAGAACTGGAAGAACTGGGTGACATTCTTAGGTTTCTCAGAAGAATGCGCCCTCTCAAAGTCTATAATCAGGGGGAGCCCCTCAGGAGAGATAAACACATGCTTCAGCGGATGATGGAACTCCTCCTTTGAAAGATGCATCCTGTCAAGGGTGTAGCACTGCCAGAGAATCCTCTTAAGAGTTTTTCTTAATAGGAGAGGAGAAGCATTCATTATAAAATCAGGAAGCAGAGTGCCCCTGACAAACATGTATGCCACAAATTCAGAAGAACAGCTGACAAGGGCAGGCCCTATATCCCTGCCATTAACAATCCTAAGGGCCCCGCATTCCCGCTTAATCGCCCCATCTGCCATTGACTTGTCATTTGCTAGCTTAACAGCAATCTCCTCGCCATAAAAATCAATCTTAAAGACGACTCCATGCCTGCCCCTCCCAATAAGATGCTTATCAGCAGAGTTTATTAAACTGATATCAGGCCTTTTCTTCCTGAGCCTGTAGAGAAAGAGGGACTCGAAAAAAAGCTTTTTGGACGAAACGAGCGAGAAGGAGTAGCCCTGATCATTGAATAACCTCTCCGGGCGCCTCCTCCCGTTAAGAGAGCTTGTTATTATAAGGATTTCTCCATCATAAGATATATACTTCCTTGCCTGGCGAAGAAATCTTTTAACCACCTCAAGACCGTTAATGCCGCCGTCAACATCCCTGTGTTTTATCCCCTTTGAAGGAAGGTAGGGGGGGTTAAAGGTGATTAAGTCAAAGCCCCTCTGCAATGCCCTCCTGAGCCCTAGCGGAAGCTTCCCTTCCTTATGGGACTCAAAATAGGAGAACATATCAGACCTAAAGCAGACCGCCCCGCCGAGGCCCCTGCATCTGTCAACTGCCTCCCTGTCAATATCAACGCCAACAACGAGAGAGAAGTTTCCGCTTTTAAGGGCTGAACTGGCGATGAGGGACTGGCCGCACCCCATCTCAAGAAGAGTGAGCCGTCTCCTCTTATTTTTATAAGAGGAAGCAAGTTTCTCAAACCCCTCAAGAAGGAGATAGGAATCCTCAGCAGGCTCATACATGAAGAACCCTCCTTAGTCCCTCTCATAAGGCTGCTCTGAGGGAGCATCCTCCTGGACAGCATCATGCTTGGAAGGAGATGCGCCCCCCAGCCTAAACTCCTCGTCTATTTTAGTGATATACTCCTCAATCCTTGACACAATGCTGGGAATGACAAATCCCTTTACCTTCTCCCTGAAGACCTCAAGGATGGAGGACTTATCCGGAAGAACATAGCTGTTAGCCCTCTTCTCTATAATGAAGAGCTCCCTAAGCCTCTTGAGCTGTCTTCTTATATTTGAATCAGCAACACCCCTTAAATCAAGGGAATTTGCCTTCCTCATCTTAACAACATTCTCCTTGATTTCCTTTGAGGACAGACCCCCTCCTGATTCAATTATAGTATAGAGAATATCAACAATGACATCCCTTGAATCCCCTGGATTAAGAAGCCCAAGGCTCAGGCAGAGCTTTTTAATTAGTTCACGCTTTGAATAGCCATACGGCTTTTCATAACGCCTGAGGGTCAGCTCAGTTATAGGAGTATCACGGTGAACCTTGCCCATATTATCCCCTGAAGAGTAAATGAAAGATACTAAAGCAGTGGAGGCTGCCCCCCATGCATAACCCTAAACCTGCCGTTCTTGAATTCAAGTGTATGAACATCATTTGAACATGAGGTAGCCCTCATCTTAACGATGGAAAGCTCCCTTATAACCTTTCTCTGCCTCTCTGTCAGCTGGAGGTGGAGTATGCCGTCAGACAGGTAGTCCTCAACAGCGTACTCGCTGTACCTAGTGTCTGTCGCAAAGACCTCTGCTATTATGAATGAGGTGAGATGCAAATCCCTCAAAAACTCGAACACCTGAAAAAGCTCCCTCCTCGGACTCTCAAAGTTAGATAGCGCCAGCAATGCGGAGAGTGAGTCAAGCACCAGATAATCGTTGTCAACACTCTCCTTAATCTTCTTCACGGAATTCTTGACAACATTAAGCCAGTCACCTGTCTGGGCCATCTTAAGCTTGGCGACCTGCTTCCTTATCGCGCCTATATCGAGCAGGATAATCAGCCCCTCCTCTTTCTTTACAGTCTTTATACTTGAGGATAAGTCTGCTATGTCCTTTATTATGAGGAGGTTTACCGCCTTTATATCAAAACCAAGGTTTACCATATGCTGGATAAGAGAAGAATAGGACTGCTCAAGGGACAAATAAAGCGACTTTCTCCCTGCCTTCGCCTCGTTATAAATGAGATTAAACGCAAGAGACGACTTCATCGTACCCGCCGAGCCGGAGATTAAGGTGATATGACCAACGGGTATGCCCCCTTCCATCTTCTCGTCAAGCCCCTCAATGTATGTTTTAACCCTCTTTATCTTTGATTTATCAACGATGATATCTTCTTCCATCCTCACTCACCTCATAA
>WALR01000009.1 GCA_015522765.1 Candidatus Woesearchaeota archaeon
AATGATTCCAGGTGAATGCAGGGTAAATCTTAGGGTGGAATAAGAAGAATAAGAGCGGGACAGAAAGGAAGGCGACTTTTACCCCGAATAGCTCCTTTATTAAAAAGTAGTTCAGCATTACTGCAATGACTACCGCAAGAAACACCAGGAGATAGACGCCGTCATATGTCTCCAGGCCTGCAGCTTGGCTCAGGGCTATGCCTGAATGGTACAGCAGCGGCGGATAAAAACCCACTACACCCTTCTTTCCCGTCACTATATAATCCGCCTCATGCCTGTAGTTCCCCATCTCCTTTATGCTCTCTGCCCTTGTCTGGTGCTGAAAAGAGTCTGACGCGAGGTAGCCTACTGGGAAGGGGTGGCTTATCCTATGGGCAAATAGGGTTCCTGGGCCGACCCACAAAAGTATTGCTATTATTATCACAGAGTAAGCGATTAGTATTCTCTTCTCATTAATCTGAATCATTAGCTTTTCTCCTCTTAATGTGTTTTCTTGTTGGCACTACCATCAAGCCGACTAACGCGACGAGGGAGAGTGCGGACAACCATAAACCCTTCCTTAATCCGAAGGGCATATATTTAAGATTAACCGTTCCCTTCCTTTCAATAAAAACGCAGCTTACAACGCCATCGCAGAGTCTGACTGGTATCACATTGTTATTTATGCTTGCCTTCCAGCCGGGGTATAATGCGTATTTCCCGCTTATGAATATCCATCCTGGCTTAGTAACATCAACACTTGCCTCATTTGGTCCTTTACGCCTGAACTTCATAGCATTTATTTCCTGAATGCCATTGCCTAACTCCTCTATCTTCTTCATAAGCACTCTCCTATCTATCTTTGTTTCTCCCTTTGTTAAATCAGGGAACACCGCCTTCCCCTCACTAGCCATCCCTTTAATAACCTCCCTCTCTCCAGGCGAGGGCGCCTCTGTTAGCACTACCATATCAAGGGCATTTATCTCCTCCAGCGTTAACCTGTCAAGGCTGTCCTGTATGAGTATTTCCTTTGAGGGATTGAACTCTCTGCTAAGCATTAGCTGATAGGCGAGATTCTTTGCATTCCGCCCTTCCCCCTCAACCAGTATTGCATGCTCTGCTTTGAAGACTCTGGGCAGGGAGTAATTGTTAAGGTAAAGGTAGGGTCCGGCTATGCTTCCCCTCTTGTTTCTCTCGCAATAAAGGCACCTCTCAAACTTCTTCACAAGGCTTAAGCCATCAATATCCACTGGCTTCGAGGAGGTAAAGTACTTTGTATTGAGCATACCTCCCAGCTTTGCAATGTTGTACTTTTTCGCCACTGCAAGAAACATCAAATAATCATCGTTCCATGTGGCTCCTCCTCCCTTGACACTTTCTATCCCGTCCTTTGAATAATAGCTATAGCCGAATGCCCCCACCAGCTCATTGGCGTCAAGGGTGTCTATCCTGAATGACTCTTTATTCGCCTCGTTGCCCAGATAACCCATTACTCTGTTCCCTCTTATCTCTTTGTTAAGATTAAATGTTTTTGGGAATCCGGGAATGATTAGTAATTCAACAAGTATCAGCGAGAATATTGCATAGGTGACAATATCAGACTTTTTACCTTTCATTCTGGCAAGCAATAAGGAGAACCCTTCTGCTGCAAGGAGAGACATGGCAAATGCATAAATGAATAGCATTCTGGATATATGCCTTGTTGAGCCGATTATCGGAAGGCCGTGAAGTTGTAAGGTTAAGGGGTTCCTGCTTGCAAGCGTTAGGGAAGCAAGGGCAATAATGATTAATATTAACACCCTCCTCTTTCTGAACCTTAAGGCACCTAATATTGCTAAAACAAACGCTATTACGCCCAGCGAGCCCCTCATCGCGAGGTGCTTTTCAACACCTAAGAATGCTGCTTCAGGGTCTGTTAACAAGAGGTAGTGGGCGGAGTTGCTTATTTTAAGGGGGTCCTCTCCTATATACTCCGCCATAGAAACTCCATGGACGCGGTTTGTTGTGTGAATGAAACCTGTCGCCATTAAAAGTTTTGGGGCGCCTAAGAAAAGGAAGGAGAGTAACGATACTGCCACTATCTTTAGATAGGGATTGCTCAGTGATGGCTTGAGTATGGCTCTTCTTAGCTTTTTGCTGAGAATCAGTTCGGCTAGCGCCCAGATGGAGAGGGCTATTGAGGTGTAGATGAACATTAGTGATGCACCTGCCTGCACCTGCCAGGCGAGCATTATGCCCAGCAGAGCAGCAGCAGAGATGCTCCTTTTATGCAGCGCCTTATGAAAAAACAGTACTGCAAGCGGAAGAATGCTGTAGCCAGCGTTGATTGCTATGAATCCTGTCTTTATCCACCATGTGTTCGGGGTTGCCAGTGAATAAACTAGGCCGGCCAGAAGGGCTGATTTTCTTTTATAACCCAATTCTAACGCCAGCAGGTACATTGCTATGCCTGAGAGGGTGAAATAAAAGAATACTATAATATTCATGCTGACAACTTGGTTCCTGATTAGCAGATAAACAAAGAACGCAGGGGAAAGAAAGAACCACTGCGGATTGCTCATAAAGGGTCTCCCGCTGTAATAGAATGGTGTCCAGAAGGGAAGCGTCCCGTAATTCATAGAGTATTTAAGATTATCAAGCTCAAATAAGAACTCATTCCAATAGTGAGAATTATCAATTACCCTGTTTTCGCTTATAATTCCATGGAGAAAAAGGAGCGATAAGAATATAAAGAATAAGATTACCCCTATCAATGGAAAATGTCTTCTTATTCTCATTGTATCTTATGGCGTGCACGACTACTATCTGCTATTTATTACCTAATATCCCTGTAGTGCTCCATCCCCCCACTCTCTCCACGAGGCAGAGCTCTGCCCCCACCTCTTTCAGGATTTCTGCCTCTACACATTCCTCTCCGTACTCTGAGCTGTTGCAGTGGACATCCGGCTTTACTGCTTTTATGAACTCTATGGGTGTCTCTTCTCTGAATATAACCACATAATCAACGGTTTCGAATGCTGCCAGGAGGAGCGCTCTGCTTCTCTCATCTTTCACAGGCCTGCCCTCCCCCTTATTCACCCTTACTGATTCGTCGCTGTTAAGCCCCACTATGAGTATGTCGCCTTTCTCCTTCGCCTTCTCGAGGAAGTAGACATGCCCGGGGTGGAGTATGTCGAAGCAGCCGTTCGTTGTAACTATCCTCTTGCCCTCTCTTTTAAGTTTCTCAGAAATCCCTTTTATCTCGTCAAGGCTTTTCACCTTTGACCCTGCTTTTATCAGCCCTTTCCCTCCTCTTTGATTATCCATTTTACTGCACTGCCCATATTCCCGGCTATGAAGTCAGGTTCTGCTTCAAGTGATTTCCTGAGGTGCCTCCGCCCGTGCCCTGTCAACAGCAGGACGCTCTTCATCCCCGTCCTCTTTCCAAGGACGATATCTGTATCATGGTCGCCTATTATAAAGCTTTCGCTCAGGTTTATTTTGTATTTCCTTGCCGCCTTTTTCACGAAGAAGGGTGAGGGCTTCCTGCATCTGCATTTGTCCTCTGGTGCGTGGGGGCAGTAATAAAGCTCCTCGATTTTTATTCCGTATTTCTTAAGTTCCCTTAGGAGGGCGTTGTTGAACCTGTCCGCATCCTTAATCGTGAAGTAGCCTCTTCCTATCCCTGACTGGTTGCTTATTATGAACAGTTTAAAGTTGTGCTCCATGAGCATCCTTAACGCTGATGGAACTGCTTTATACAACTCGAGGTCCTCTACACGGTGAACATATCCCCTGTCTTTGTTAAGGGTTCCGTCCCTGTCGAGAAATACCGCCTTAACCATATTATTTGTCCTTCCTTATTGCCTCTGCGAGCTCCATTGGCGTTATCCTTCCTGTCCCTACCTTTGCCACCGTGACTCCTGCGGCGTAGTTTGAGATTATTGCCGCTTCCTCAAGTCGCGCCCCTGCCGCTATCGCCATTGTTATTGCCGCTACAACAGTGTCTCCTGCCCCTGTGACATCGTACACCTCCCTCGCCTTTGAGGGTATGTGCATCACCTTATTATCCTTTGTGAAGAGGGACATTCCCTGCTCTCCCCGTGTTATGAGTATGTTCGCCCTCAGCTTTTTTGTAAGGGCTCTCCCGACCTTTTCTATCCCGTCCCCGTTCGTCTCCTCGACGCCGGCCATTAAGCACGCCTCCCTGTGGTTTGGCGTTATGAGGAATGCACCTTTATAGAACATGAT
>WALR01000010.1 GCA_015522765.1 Candidatus Woesearchaeota archaeon
GAATGAAGAGGGGAAGAATAAAGCAAAATTTAATAGGAATCTCACCTATATCTTAAAGATCCACTCTATAGGGATTTAACAGATTTACAAGATAATTTAAGGAGTTGGCAAAGTTTTCCCAAGTACAATACTGATTTTGGTTCTCTTCCATCTTCGATATGCTCTGACGCTAAAACTCAATGTCAAACTTATGGGAAGTGCGATACTTTAGACCTATTGAAATCTCAAGGGATGTGTTAATTCGTCCCTCCCCAACCAGAGATACTGAAGAAGCCGGCCGGAATTATCTTGTAACCTGTAAGCCCTCCACGAACTCTTTGAGCTGCCCCGCCCTTGAGTTATTCCTGAAATGCCTCCTGACAGGCTCTATAAGCTCGTTGAGCCTGCGGGCAACCGCACCCTTTAAATCTGCAGGGTGAAGTTTCTTATTGATAAATTCCTCCTCAAGCTCGGAATAATCATGGAAGGAGATGTCCCCCCCGAATCTCTCGGGGCGCTCAACAACAAACTCCTTGGAGAGGGGGAATATTATGTGCTTCGCATATTCCAGTACAGGATTGTCCTCAACGACTCCCAGGGGGCAGTATGCCCCTGAGAGCTTCCTCTTGATATCCTCCTCTGAGTCGGTCATAAACACTGCAGATGAGGGATTGGACTTTGACATCTTCATTGCAAGGGCGCGCTCCTCTGCACTCATATCGTTCTGAGGCGGCTTTCCCAGTCCGAGAAGCATGCGGTGGGAGACAATTACAGGCTTCTTAAAGCCCAGCTTCGTAGCTGTCTCCCTCGCTAGCATGTTAACCTTCCGCTGGTCAAGGCCAAGCTGGCACACATCAACATCGAGGTGGAATATGTCGGCTGCCTGCATGCAGGGATATAATATCTGGCTAGCCTGCCTTGTCTCGCTCTCCCTCCTCCCCATTATCTGGCTGCACCTGATAATCCTCTTTATCGTGGAGTTTCTCGCCACCTGCATTACCTTCTTCCAGTATTCAGGGTCATTTACATAGCTGCTTACCCTTACAAACTCCACATTGTCAAGGTCAAGGCCCGCAGCCTTCCATATCTCTATGAAGTATTCGCCTGCCCTCTGGATGTTCTCAAGGTTCCCGCCCAGCTTGTTGTTTGCCCACGCATGCCAGTCAGCTATGAGCATCTTAAACTTAGCCCCTGCCTTTATCATGCGGTTTATGTTTATCGTCCTGAACAATCCCTGTGCGATATGCATTCTCCCGCTTGGCTCAAACCCGTCATAGGCTGTAAAGCTCTTCTTACTCTCAAGAAGCTCCCTCAGCTCCTCTTCTGTTACAATCTCCTCTCCCACACCCCTTATCAGGGCGAGTCTCTCATCAATCCCCATCTTCATTTATTAGATAGCAGAACCCTTCTTAATATATCTTTTTGTTTTATTGCCTGCCCATCGAAAACTTTAAATAGTTAATTGTCATATTCCCATTCCTAAAGAATTAGTCGGGGGGAAACCCTTTAATGGTGGTGAAGATAAATGGCTGATGATGAAAAAAAATTCTCAAAGCAAATCATTGGAAAAACGGTTGTCAGTAAGAACGGCAAGCGCTTTGGCGAGGTGGGCGATGTCGTCTTTGAGACAAGGTCGGGGGAGCTTATCCACATAATCCTTAAGGACCCAACTCCATACGCGCTCAAGCTTGAGCTGGAGAAGGACAAGGAGGGTAAATTATTCATCCCGTTCAGCGCGGTAATAGCACTTGGGGACTTCGTCGTTGTTGCAGAAGAGGACATAATATAGCTCTTTTCTTATTGGCGGTATGATGATTAACAGTCTTTTAGGGTGGATGAAAGAATTAGTCATTCTCCTAGTTGATGCTGTTTCAGGGATGGGCTATGCAGGGATAGTAATCCTCATGTTCCTTGAGAGCTCCTTCTTCCCCTTCCCCTCAGAGATTATAATGGTGCCTGCGGGCTACCTGAGCTCGAAGGGTGAGATGAGCCTCCTGCTTGTAATACTCTTCGGGCTGGCGGGCAGCATTCTCGGCGCCCTGTTCAACTACATGCTAGGCTTAAAGCTCGGCAGGCCCTTCCTACTTAAGTGGGGGCGCTACATGCTCATAAACGAGAGGAGCCTTGCGAAGGCAGAGGAGAAATTCAACATCCACGGCGAGATAATAACATTCATAGGCAGGCTTATACCAGGGGTAAGGCAGTACATCTCATTCCCTCCAGGGCTTACGGGCATGAATGTGAACAGGTTCCTCATATTCACCGCGGCGGGCGCAGGGATATGGGTGACAGTCCTCTCCCTGCTTGGATACTACATAGGAAACAGCGAAGCATTGATTAGGAGCTACCTCCACGAGATAACATATGCTCTTCTCATATTCTCCATTATAGTCATAGCCGCCTATATCTATTTCTACAAAAGGAAAACGAAGAGGCGGGCTAAGCAGATTCATTCCGCGAAGAGTACAAAGAGATGAGACGAGCCATCCTTATGAACTCATTCATTCCTGTAATCCCATCAGGAAATTCTTTTATGAGAAGCCGAGCGGCAGGGTTTTCCTCAAGCAGGGCGTTGTAGTATCTCATGAATGAGGGATACCTCCTCTTACTTTCATATTCCCTTAACGCTTCCCTGAGCTTCTTCCCTAGGAGCGAGTTGTATATAACTCTGTAGTCTTCAGCCGCACTTATTCGCCTTTCATAATGGCTGACTACATCAGCATCTTTCTCAAGCCGCATACGATAATTCTTAATCCGCTCCTCCCTGCTTCCCTCGTATTGAGAGATATTCCTTGCAAATTCCTTAAGCGCCCACACATATGTTCTGCCCGGAGGTATAAAGAACCTTTGATGGTAGATGTATGTTCTTACAACGCTGTTTATAGGGGCGCTCTCCTCTGCGAATTCCTCAAGTACGGAGAGTTCTCTTTTGGTATAGCTGCTCCTGCCGAATTTCTCAAGTGCATATTTGATGGGGATGCTGTGCCTTATCTTAACCCATCTTTCAGCTGTCCTCAGGAGGGCGTCTACGGCCTTCTTGCGC
>WALR01000011.1 GCA_015522765.1 Candidatus Woesearchaeota archaeon
AGAAAGCCCGTCCAGGCTTAACTTAGAGGAGAATGAGTAAAGTAATTCCTCTTCTGCAAGAATATTCTCAAGAGGAACATGCTCTTCAGTTAATAATCTTTTTTCTATGATACGGGTATGTCTTAATGAGAAGACTCCCAGAGAGCTAACCTGAACTTCGCCGCCAAGAAGCCAGCTCACATCATCATTCATTACCATCCCCCATAGTTGATTGATGAAGGAAGAAAAGCTTATATTTTAATCTTTCTGATGTATCTATCCTGAAGTAGTGGACCTGCATTACGAAACTATTTAAAGAATAAGCTCTACTCATTACCAGCCATTAGTGGTCAAACAAGGAGAGGTCGTAAAATGGGAATTCCCTGGATAAGAAAATATGAGCCCCTCTCACCCAACGAGATAAGGGGAAACAGCAAGGGGGTAAAGCAGTTATACGAGTTCATCACTAACTTCAGTTCTCAGAAGAGGAACTGCCTTCTTCTCACGGGCCCGACAGGATGCGGCAAGACATCGGCGGTCCACGCAATAGCCAGAGAGCTTAAGATGGAGCTTGTAGAGATAAATGCATCAGACTTCAGAAACAAGAGCGAGATTGAGGCAAGGGTGGGGAGGGCAATACACCAAACAAGCCTCTTCCGCAGGAAGAAGCTTATCCTCATCGACGAGGTTGACGGGCTTTCTGGGAACAGCGACAGGGGGGGAGTTGCCGCGATAAAGAACCTTGTTAAATCCTCAAGTTTTCCGATAATACTCACCGCAAACGACCCTGATATTAAAAAACTTGCCCAGCTTAAGAAGCTCTCTATCCAGGTGGAGTTCAAGGAGCTGGGCTATGAAGAGGTGTACGACCTGCTGAAAGAGATATGCAAGAAGGAGGGAGTAAAGTGGGAGGAGCAGGCTCTTAGGATGCTTGCGAGGCGGGCGGGAGGAGATGCGCGCGCGGCAATAAACGACCTTCAAACCCTGTCGTCTGTTTCAAAGAGCATAAAGGAGAAGGATGTCCTCAACCTCTCAGGCAGGAACAAGGAAGAAGGTCTAAGCCAGGCAATAACAAGGATTTTTAAGAGCAGGGATTTAAGCATAGCCGCGGGCGCCCTTTACAGCGTTAACGAGGATTATGACGCGGTGCTCTTATGGCTTGACGAGAACATACCCTACGAGTATAAAAAGGCAGGGGACATAAGGAACGCCTATTACGCCCTCTCAAAGGCGAACATATTCCTCTCAAGGATAAGGAGATGGCAGTACTGGCGTTTCCTCGTGTATGTCAACTTCTACCTCTCTGCAGGGGTGGCTCTTGCGAAGGAGTCCAAGTATAGCGGGGCAGTAACCCTTAAGAGGCCGTCAAGACCGCTTAAGATATGGATATCAAACAACAGGTTAAGACTCAAGAAGGCCATCTCGGAGAAGATTGCAGGGGCAACCCACACATCATCAAAGAGGACATTCAACGAGATGAAATTCCTCTCGGTTATTGCAGGGGATAAGAAGGTGAGGGCCTGGCTTGAAGAGGAGGCAGAGATAACAAAGGAGGAAGAGGAATGGCTGCTGGAGCATGCAGGCAGAAAGAAATGGTAAGCAGCGGAACAAAATGATTAATAAAAAGTAAGGCACATAATGAGAAGTTAAGGAGGAGATTTTATGGGAGAACCAAAAATATCTATAGACGAACTCGCGGTTTTCTGCAAGAAGAAGGGCTTCGCTGTTATAAGCGGGGAGATATATGGGGGTTTATCAGGATTTTACGACTTCGGCTGGCTCGGCTCTGAGATGAAGCGGAACATAAAGGACAGCCTGTGGAATGATTTTGTAAGGAGAAGGGGAAACATTGTCGGGATAGACGGAAGCATAATAACCCATCCCAAAGTGTGGGAGGCAAGCGGGCATGTGGAGAACTTCAGCGACATGATTGTCAGCTGCGGGAAGTGCAGGGAGAGCTTCAGGGCAGACCAGGTGGCAGCGGACCAGCTAGGGGTAAATCCGGCGTCACTCTCAATTGAGGATGTTAAGGTGATGGTGGAGAGAGAGGAGCTCAAATGCCCGCATTGCGGCTCCATACTGAAAACTGCCTCAAAGTTCAATTTAATGTTCTCAACGAAAATAGGCTCAACAGCAGGCAATGGAGTAAATTCCTTTTTGAGGCCTGAGACAGCCCAGCTGATATTCACCGACTTCAAGGGCGTGATGGACTCTGCAAGGATGAGGCCGCCATTCGGCATCGCCCAGCTGGGAAAGGCATTCAGGAATGAGATATCACCCAGGGACTTTCTCTTCAGGATGCGGGAGTTCGAGCAGTTCGAGATAGAGTTCTTCACAGCAGACAAAGATGAGGGGAATGACGATGAGCCTGATATGTCCGGGTTTAAGGGGATGAAGATAAACCTTCTGACAGAGGACAAACAGAGAAAGAAAGAGGGGGAAGCAGAAAGGGTTGACGCATTAAGCCTGCTGAAGACAGCTAAAAAGTGGCACGCCTACTGGCTTCTTGAGTTCTACTCGTGGTTCATAAGACACGGCATAAGCCCGGCAAACCTGAGGATAAGGGAGCACCGAAAGGAAGAGCTCGCCCATTACGCATCTGCATGCTTTGATATAGAGTACAAGTTCCCATTTGGATGGAGCGAGATACACGGAGACGCTGAGAGGGGCTCGTTCGACCTTGACCAGCACTCAAAGTACTCGGGCCAGAAGATGTACTACTTTGACGCGCAGAACAATGAGAAGATTGTTCCGAGGGTCGCCGCCGAGCCCTCGCAGGGAATAGAAAGGGCGATGATGGCTTTCCTCTATGATGCGTACAAATACGATAAGGAGAGGGGGAATGTCGTCATGGGATTCCATCCTGTTATTGCACCTGTGAAGGTAGGGGTGTTCCCGCTTGTGAATAAGCTGGATGAGAAGGCGTCTGCTGTCTTCAGGCTTGTCAATGAAAATTTCGTTGCTGTATATGACCGCTCGGGCAGCATAGGAAGGAGATACGCCCGCGCAGACGAGATTGGGATACCCTTCTGCATAACCATAGACTTCGACACCCTTAAAGACGAGTCGGTCACCATAAGGGAGAGGGACACGACAAAGCAGACAAGGGTTAAGATAAGCGAAATCGCTGGCTACCTAAAACAGCGGGGATTATAATGAAAGAAACATGTTCAATCCCGGGGAGAATTGCAGTTAAACGCCTTGTTGATGAGGCTCTTCTTATAGGATGAGGCAGGCAGCTCCTCCTTTAACAGCTCCATAACAAGGTCAGGATTAAACCTTGAGAAGCTCATGATGTCTAGGAAGAAGTATCTCCTGTTGGGGAATGAGTGAATTACTATGTGGGTAAAGACGCCCGAGATGAACCCTGTTATGCCCATATCCCTGACCCGTTTTATCTTGTTGTAGACGAGAATGGGCTTTGTAACCTGCTTCACATTCATGACCTTAAGAATCTCCTCGAGGAGGCTGTAGATGACTTCAAGGCTGTCTATTGGGCCTGTGCATTTGTACGCCTCTATGATGAGGTGCATCCCCTTGTCATCAGCAGGATCCCCCTCTTTATTTCCCCCTTCCATGGCAGAGGGATTTATGAGCCACTATTTAAATTTTTGGGAGGCAGAGTTTTCAATGACGAACTCGTCAACTGCCGCTATGTGCTTGCAGAACCCCTTGTACTTATATGATGGGCAGGTGCAGCTCCTCTCTTTAAGATTAACAATGTAGCTCTTCCCCTCATCAGACTCGCTTTTAACCTCGAATATCTCTGAACCAAGCTGTCTTATTATCATGGATAGCCACCTGTTGTCAGGGTATTAAAAAGTTGCGCTGCCCCCAATGCGGAAGTAGGAGGAGAGATTCCTTAAGGCATGCATCTTCGCCCTCTCCCCAACCCTCGCCTCATC
This sequence comes from Candidatus Woesearchaeota archaeon, assembly GCA_015522765.1. Lineage (GTDB taxonomy): Archaea > Nanobdellota > Nanobdellia > Woesearchaeales > WALR01 > WALR01. Next base: position 3,885 of record WALR01000011.1, read on the forward strand.
CACCGCCTGCCTCATAACCTCAATCGTCTTCGCATAGTTCTTATAATTGACAGGGTAGGGAAAGCCGTCCTTCCCGCCGTGGGCAAATGAGTAATTAACAGGGTCCCTCCAGCTCGGCTCCTCCCCGTAAATAAGACGGGATGCGAGAGCAAGGCTTCTTATTGCAGAGGCGCCGATCCCCTTAATCATTAACAGCTCCCTGTAATTTGAAGGGGCTATTGCAGACGCCCTCCTTAAACTCTCAAGATTCCTCTTGTTAGAGAAGAATATCATGTGGTGCCTGGGCATTGAGAGTTTCCTGTATTCATGACTGATGAAGTCGCTCAGCTTCATCTGGGAGGAGAGCCTCTCAAATGAGCCCTCATTAACAATATCCACGCTGAGCTTCCTGACATGCTCGCTTTCTGCCGCGGTCATATTAAGGGTTTTTACACGCGCATCAGAGCAGACCGCGCTGTGCGGCTCGTTTATCATCTCTCCTGCAAGCCTGTCATCCCAGTGGTACCTTCTAGCATAGCCGGTTGAATCATTCATCCCCTGCTGGACCACCCCCCACCTCGCCTTTTTATCCACAATAATGGTGTGGTGGTATAAGGTAAAGCCGTCCTGGACAAGAGCAGAGTCAACCTTTGCAGCTGTCCTGCTAACATCCACAAGGGAAGAGGCCTTTGAACTGCTTACCCCCATCTCTGGCGCTTGCTCCGCTATCTCATGAGGCGTCTTCCTGCTTGCGGCTCCCTTGCCGCCGAACACCCTTACAGAGTCATGCCCTTTAAGCGCCTCCTTCAACGCCCCCATGGTAACTGTCGTCGTCCCTGAGCTGTGCCAGTCATAGCCGAGAAGGCAGGAGAACGACTGGAACCAGAAGGGATTTGAGAGCCTCTTAATGAGGGTCGTGCTTCCCATCTCGTCAATAATCGCCTCTGATACTGCACCGGCAAGCTTCACCATGTTCCTGAAGAGCCAGGGCGGGGCCTTTCCGTGGTGGAGGGGCAGATTCGCAATTCCTGATTTAAGCATATCCTCTAATAGTATCTTCTATTTTATAAGCGTCACGCAGCGCCCTGTCCAGTGGCCAGTGGGATTACCATAAGCGAGAATATAGAATAAATTACTCCAGCTGTTTTGTTAAATCAAGCTCGCCCTTAGGCTCGCCGGTGATTAAAAGAAGCTCGTACGACCTTATGAAATCAGAAAATTTTTCTTTCATAATCTTCATCTGTTTGTCTGCTGACTCGTAGTTTTCAGAGTCCATCTCAAGCTCAAGCATCCAGGGCCCTATCTTCTGCTCGTAGTGAAAGATATTTCCCTGCTGGATGCAATACTGTTTCAGGGAGTTGTTCTTTGCACTTGTATAATCCTTGAGGTAGAGAATCACCTTATAAAAGCTCATCCCAATTTTTTTCACATCGAGCTGAAGGCGAAAGCGGTTGATGATTCCCCTCTGGAGAAGCTCTTTAATCCTGTAGGAAACAATCCTGGGGGTGAGGCCTGTTCTTTTCGCGATTTCCGTAGCCGGCAGCCTTGCGTTCCTTGAGATAGCCCCCAGAATCTTCAGGTCTGCGTTGTCAAGGGCCGGCTGTTCAACAGAGGAGTACCATGTTTTGCCGACGCCCGGCTTCCCAAGGGGATAGCCCCTCGAGATAATCTCTATTGCGACATGGGCGGCCAGACTCTGATTTAGTATGTACTGCCCGAATTTATTATGGACATCGACGACAATGCCATAAAACTGCTTCACATCCTTTACGCACAGGCTGTATATTAGGTCCCATCTTCCGGAGCACCTCGCAATCCACCAGACCTGCTTCACGCCCTTGAGGTAATCAACAATATCCGCCTCTGTCTTATCAGTCGTATTCTGAAGCTCCAGGTAGACATTCCATATCATCAGCCCCAGTTTTCCCGCATCCAGAAATGTAAGATAGTTCTTAATCAGCCCTGCTTTCTCCATGCGCTTTAGCCTGTAATCTATAAGGGCAGGGGAGGCCCTGACCTTTTTTGAGAGTTTTGTCAATGGCTGCCTGGCATCAATGTCAAGCTCGTAGAGCAGCTTCCTGTCGAGCAGGGTCAGTTTAAGCGGCTTTTCAGGCACATAATTATCGACTTGCATAC
>WALR01000012.1 GCA_015522765.1 Candidatus Woesearchaeota archaeon
CATCTGTGCATATCTCAGCCTTAAACCTCTCAGTGTAGATTAAAAGGCGTTTATTCCTCGCGCCTATTATAATATCAACATCCTCACCTCTATTAATCAGCTCCTCCGCAAGGATTGCTGTAGATGCCGCGCCCACCCCGCCGTTAACGATTAGGAATGGGCCCTTACCACCACTAGAGAAGCCTCTGCCAAGCGGGCCCCTCACACCTATTAAGTCGCCTGCCTTCACCCTGCTCAACCTCTCGGTAAAATTGCCTACGACCTGGACAGTCACACCAAAATAATTTTCACTTCCACTGTTAATATAAGAAATTGTAAACGGCTTCTCCTCCACTCCGGGAAGCCAGATAAAGACGAACTGGCCGGGGGAGAAGTCAATACTCCCCTCTATGAAGAGGGTGAATATCCCCTCTGCCTCTTCCTTCCTCTTAATAACCCTCCTCATAACTGGAAGGGAACTCTTAAGAGTAAGCAGATGCTCCATCTTACCTCCTGTGGGCAAGCCCCCTGATTTCTTTGACATTCCTGACATTGTTGCTCCTCATCCACTCCTCCATCTCCTCCTTAATCTTCGCGAACGCCTCCACGCCGCGATAGTAGACAGCAGAGCCAACGCCCACTGCAGATGCGCCTGCCATGAGCATCTCCACAGCGTCCCTTCCGGTTGTTACGCCTCCAACGCCTATTATAGGGATGCTTACCTTCTCATAAATCTCATAGACAGCCCTTATAGCTATTGGCTTAAGCGCAGGTCCTGATACGCCGCCTGTCCTGTTGGAGAGGACCGGCAGGCCAGCCTCAGGATTTATAATCATGCCCGGCAGGGTATTAACAGCTGTTATTACATCAGCTCCCCCCCTCTCTGCACCCAGGGCAACCTCTCCTATCCTCGCAGTATTCGGGCTTAGCTTCACCGCAAGGGGCCTCTTTATAGCCTTCTTCACGCTCCTGACTATCTCCTCTGTTGTCTTAGGATTATCCCAGGGCATGCCCTCATACTCAAAGACAGGGCAGCTCATATCAATCTCAATCATCGCCGGGTTAAGCTTCTCCGCCTTAGCCGCCACTTCCGCAAGCTCCTCCTTCTTCCTCGCGAATATGCTCATTATTACAGGAACCTCCAAATCATCAAGCCTCCCGAACTCCGAGAGGACAGCGTCTATCCCCGGGTTTGACAAACCAACAGAGTTAATAAGGCCGTGCTCAAAGGCGACTATGCTGGGGTTGGGATTGCCCTTTCTGGGTTTCTTCCCTATGCTCTTGGTCGTCACAGCGCCCGCGTCCCTTGCGACGCGCCTCAAAGACTCCTTGGTGACGCCGAGTATTCCAGCTGCAAGAACAAGCGGATTCCTCAGCTTAATCCCTGATATTTCTGTCTCAAGCATTATATTACTCCGGAAAGATATCATTTATCCCCTGCACCCTCTCGCAGTAATGGCACCTAACCATTATCTCCTTCCCCTTTATCACCTTGAACCTCGGCTTTACCTTCTCGTTGTTAGTGACGCACTTTGGATTAGCGCATCTCCCTATGCCGACAATCTCGTCAGGAAGAGCCACCCTTATCTTCTCGACAACCTCGAAGTTCTTAACTATATTAAGGGAGGCATTGGGGGCCAGCAGGGATATCTTATTAACCTCCTTCTCGTTAAGCTCCCTGTTGGATATCTTTATTATCCCCTTCCTCCCGACTTTCCTGCTCTTAAGACCGCTCGCAACCGAGACAACGCCCTCAATTTCATCTATGTTAAGCATCTTAGCAACCCTGAATGTCCTTTCAGAGGGTATGTGGTCTATTACAGTGCCGTCCTTTATAGCCGCAATCTTGAGCTCCTTCATTCTACCACCCCCATCACAAGACTCAGAAGAGCCTGCCTCACAGGAACGCCGTTTGCTGCCTGCTGGAAATAGTAAGCGTACGGTGTCTTGTCTATGAGGGGGGAGAGCTCGTCAACCCTTGGCAACGGATGAAGTATCTTGAGGCTCTCCTTTGCCCCCTTAAGGCTCTTCTTTGTAAGCCTGTAGGCGCCCTTCACCCTCTTGTAATCCATCGGGTCAGGGAAGCGCTCCGCCTGTATCCTTGTCGCATAAATAACATCAAGCCCAGGAAGCACACTGCTTAAACTATCAATAACTTTGAAGCTTATCTTCTCCTCTTCCAGCTCGCCGATTATGTCATCGGGAAGCTCAAGCCCAGGGGGAGCGACAAAGTACATCTTCGCCTTAAACATCGCGATAGCCCTCACAAGGCTGTGGACCGTCCTTCCATACTTCAGGTCTCCAAGGAATCCTATGGAGAGTCCATTGAGCATGCCCTGCGCCTCTCTTATCGTGTAG
>WALR01000013.1 GCA_015522765.1 Candidatus Woesearchaeota archaeon
CCAGAAGGCGAACCAGACGGAGCAGAAGAAGTAACACCCGCAGAACCAGCAACAACCCAGCCACTCGTAGAATCACACTCATCAAAAAAATCAAAAACAGCAGAACCATTACTCAAAGAAACAGCACCAGAATTACCATAATACAAATAGATTCTTGTGGTTCCGTTTCCAAGACCTGAATCGGTTTTGTTTCCTGAGATGAAGGGAACCTTCACCCACATATCTGCTTTTTCAGCTGTTTGGTTCCAGCTCTCAATCCAATAGGGAATTAAGATTTCAGAGTTGTTTGTTGCATTGTAATAGGTGAATCTTGTTGCATTCTCATCCTGAAGCCAGTTGAAATCCGGACCCACATCTGAAGAATTCAGATGAATTAAAACCTGGTAGGATGTCAGGTTTTCGTTTAACTGGTTGCTTATATTAATTGCCTGCCTGTAATTCCAGGAGGTATTCCACCATGAGGCTCCGGCAGGATCCAGGTCTATAAACTTGCCGGGGGTGTTTAAAGAGGTGTACTCTACATGCGCCCAGCTGTTTGAGGGGTGGGGGATCCTGTATATCTTAACAAGCTCGTCATTCAGGGGAAGAACCGCTTTGTCAAGCAGCGAGAGGTTTGTGTTGGCTCCCCCCCGCATGAGATAACCCTTAATTCCTTTGATTATTTTATTTTTGGGGTCATTCCATTCTTCCATAAAGCCCCTTAGTTCAATAACAGGCTTCAGGGAGTAATTTTTTCCGTTGGATTCTGCTTTAACATTAAATGTCCCCTCTGAAACAATCGCTATGTAGCTGTAATTCCCTCTGCCGTCATTAAATATCTCAAACCTGTTTGTCCTGCTTAAGGGGCTTACCGAGGGGGAAAGCATTTTCATGGGCGTGCCGTAAGATGAGAGTTTAAAGTCAGGACCCGTAACTGTCTCTCTCACCCTGAACAACCCGGAACTGCCCTTAACGCTTATCGGCTCATTAAGGCGATGCCTGAATGCCTCCTTTTTAGGGAGGACCGGTGTGCCTGTGCCCCTGCTTCTGAGAATGCCTGCATTAGAGGGCAGGGAGAACTCGCGCCTTAGCTCAACAGAGGGGGCTGCAGGGGGCATAGTGCTCCGAGAGTAGCCACTTTTTTCTGTATTCTGTAAAGCTGAGGATTGTTGCTTAGGCAGAGGCCGGCTATTCCTGACTGCTTTGGGCTGCCCACTTTTCCTGTTCTCCCTGTTTTTGTTCTTAACTCTGAAGAAATAGTTGTCTGAGCTGTTGTCATGCTCAACAATGAGTGTATACCCGCCTGGCCATTGGGGAGTAAATCTTATTAAGGGCTCCTCGCCGATGTATGTGTATACTTTTCCGCCAGAGGTTATGCTGGCCTTATATGAGGGGAATCTGGTTAGGTTAATCTCTATTACATCTCCAAACGGGTAAGTGTCTTTTATTAATGCACCATCAGTATAAGAGCCGGAAGCTGCGCTAACAGAGAAAGAGGGCTGGAATATCAATAATAACATAAGGAGCAGGAAGAGGACTGCCAAGAACAGGACTGGTCCTGTCTTACTGTGCCTTTTCCCACCATCAGCGTCTTTACTCATTTCATCCTCTCAAATATTTCTGAGTAGATTGGCATTAGCTCCTCCTTGTTTTCCTCAAGAAGCCTGAAGTAACTCTCATAGCCGAATATAACAGACTTTTCGGAGAATAGTTTTTTGTCGCGGCTGAACAAAGACGCAGCCTCTTTAACACTGATTATTCTTACCGAACTCTTCCTCGCATCTTTAGCTATCTCCTCAGCGTGAGAAGTAGCAGAAGGAACAATATACACCTCTTGGTCGCATATGAAGATGAACCTTATATCATCAATGGGGAATTCGCTGTTCTTCATGAGCTTCTCCTTCATAGCGGATACCTCTTTATCCTTCTCGTTTTTTATTGCTGTCAGCAGTGAGAGCAGCATTATCGCCTTGTCATCCTCGAGGTTTGCTGTGCAGAGGACTGCCCTTCCTATTGTAGTTGCTTTTAGAATGCCAGATTTTATCATGCTGGTAACCTTGCGGTGGATGTTGGGGTAGCGCTTTCCGAGAAGCCTTGCTACCTGGTTTATCGTCAGCAGCCTGAAGGGGTTAGGGGAGAATAAGCCAAGTATCTCTAGTTCGAGGCTCTTGTTTGTGGTTACTGCCAAAGTCATTTTTGCTCCGTGATGAAAATTACATTATAC
>WALR01000014.1 GCA_015522765.1 Candidatus Woesearchaeota archaeon
GTCTTCTTATCTTATTGATGCGGGTTCCCAACACATCCTCGTTGATGCAGGCCCCGGCGTCGTCTACAGAATCAGGGAAGCTGGGATAAACCTTTCAGAGATAGGAGTGGTGCTTATAACCCACCTCCATGCTGACCACTCCGCAGGGCTCTCCTCGTTTCTCTGGGCAAGGGAGTGGGGGGAGAGGAAAAAGAGGGGCTTGGTGATATACGGGCCAAGGGGGATAAGGGGCTTTGTTAACGCCATTATACGAATTTACAGGATGCAGCCGACATTCCCGATAAGGACAATTGTTGCCGGGACTCTTAAGGAGGCAAGCCTATCAAGGGGCGTCTCTTTTTTAGCCGGCAGAGTCCCCCACTCAAGTGATGTTAATTCAGTCGCCTACTCAATCACTATTAAGGGGAAAAAATTGTCTTTCACAGGCGACATCTCTCCCAAGATATTTATTGATAAGGATAAAGGGATAATCAGCAAGGGGCTGGTAAAGCTTTTCAGGGGTTCTGACATCCTTGTCTGCGACTCAAGCTTTCCGGTGAGAGGGAACAGGAGCCATATCAGTGCTTATGAAGCAGGAATCCTCGCAGATGGCGTGAGGGCAGGAACACTTGTGCTGACGCACTTCTATTCAAATGCTGATTCATATAATAAAACAACAGGGCTAAAGGGAATTGCAGGGAGAAGATTCAGGGGCAGGATAATCATCGCAGATGACTTAATGAGGATAAAAATTTAGCAGGGGGAACATAAGGATGGCAGTGCAGGTTCTGATAACTTCACGCCGTAGGATGCCCATACGGTGCAGGATTTAACGATGGAACAAAGTGAAAAGCACATAACAATATTTAAAAAGGAGATGCATTATTAGTTGTTGAGGTGGTTTTTATGGAGACATTGAAAAATCTGGCAAAGGCATTTGTGGGCGAGAGTCTTGCGAGGAACAGGTACACATTCTACGCTAAGATTGCCAAGAAAGAAGGCTTTGAGAAGATTTCAGAAATCTTTCTGCTCACAGCCGACAACGAGGCGGAGCATGCAAAGTGGCTTCTTAGGATGATTAACCAGATTAAGAAAGACGATAAGGAAGCGTCTGACGAGATAAAGGTGGATGCGGATGTGCCTACAACACTTGGCAGCACTGCCGAGAATCTTAAATCAGCAATAGCAGGGGAAACATATGAGTGCACCCATATGTACCCTGAGTTTGCAGACACTGCGCAGAAGGAGGGCTTCCCCCAGATTGCCGCTCGTCTTAGAGCAATCGCACTCTCAGAGAAGCATCATAAGGAGAGGTACGAGAAGCTTCTCAAGGAGGTCGAGGAAAACACATTCTTCAAGAAAGAGAAGAAGGTCTACTGGGTGTGCAGGAAGTGCGGCTATATCCATGAGGGAGAGGAACCACCTGAGCATTGCCCATCATGCGGCCATCCCAAGAGCTATTTTGAGATGAAATGCGAGGAGTACTGAATGTATTAAGAGGCTGCTGAATGAAGGATGAACAAAGGGCATTGATGAGGAAGGTTCTCCTCAGAGCCGCGAGGAAGGCGGGAGCCTCACTTATGAAGACGAGGGCAGATGTGGTAAGCTCATTTACCTTGGGTGATGGCTCCAACCAGAATCATTTTAAGGGGAAGCTCAGTCTTGTGACATCCGCGGACAAGCTTTCTGATAGCATAATCCGGCGGGAGATAAGAGGAGCGTTCCCCTCCCATGCAATCCTCACCGAGGAATCAGGGCTTAGGCAGGGCAGCTCGGAGTGGATGTGGGTTGTAGACCCACTCGACGGCACCTATAATTTCGCGGCAGGACTCCCGCTTTTTAATGTGTCCATAGCTCTGCTTAAGGATGGCTCTCCGGAGATGGCTGTTGTGTACAATCCTCTCTTGAGGGAGTTCTTTTATGGCGAGATGGACAGAGGGGCATTTCTCAATAAAAAGAGGATACATGTTTCTTCAAAGAGATTGCTAAGGAACACATCCATAAGCATAGAGAACTCTGTCGAGAACAGATATATAGAAATGTCTGAGAAGACTTATTCAGCTTTCAACAAGAATTCATACACCAACATAATGCGCTCCCTCGAGCTGACACTTGCCTATGTCGCCGCGGGCCGCCTGGACGCTGTTATCATTACAGGCACACACCCCTGGGACTTCCTTGCAGGAGCCCTCCTGATTGAGGAGGCGGGCGGGCGCGTAGAGGACCTCGCCAGCAGGGACGGCTCCTTCTCCCTTGGCTCAAAGCTCATACTGGCGTCCAACAAGAACCTCTTTGGCATGTTAAAAAGAAGGATGAAAATGGCCCTGCATTTATAATCCTGACTACCTCAAAGTAAATAAACGAAAGATTTATAAATTTCAGAGTAACAGGCTCTCTCATGGTTCACAACAAGATTATCAAGCATCTAGAGATTGCACTTAAGAGAGCGGAAGAGGAGGAAAAGAACGATGAGGAGGAAAGGTTCTTTCTCTCGATTGAGTACTGTCTTAAAACACTTGAAGTGTGGTTTCATCTCTTAGGGAATATTAAGCATTTACTCGGTGAAGAAATAGAAGAGGTTGAGGATAGTGAAACCAAGAAGGATATCGAAACTGTTATTGAGCATCTTAAGGACATGCTTAAAAAGGTTGGGTCCTTAAAAAAGACTTTATCAAAGTTGAATGATAAAGAATATGGTGATAAGTTAAAGAGAGAGTTTGAGAAGCATATGAGCGAGTTCAAGCAGTACCTTAAAAGCTTAGATAAATCTGACGAGAAAATAAAGAATAAACTCGGGGAAGCATTCGAGAAGGCAAAGAAAAAGCTTATTGATGATAAGAAGAAGGGTGTTATGACCAGTGAGGATTCCTTTCTTCATGACTTTTTAATTGAAGTTATGGAAATTGAAGGAGAACTCTAAGAAGGAATATAAGAAATAAAATGGCAGAAGAAAAACAATCAATTGATA
>WALR01000015.1 GCA_015522765.1 Candidatus Woesearchaeota archaeon
GAAGAATGCTCGTAAGACTCGCAAAGAAATCCCTCGCTGAATCGATGAGGGTTAAAAAGAGGGAGATCTGCCTTATTGTGACAGATGACCTTAACAGGCAGGTAGGAGAGATATTCTATGATGCAGCCAGGATTCTTGTTTCAGAGGGCAGATGCAGAGAGGCTATTATTGCCTCAATGATTCCAAGAGAGGTCAACGGCCAGGAGCCTCCAAGAGCTGTCGCCGAGCTTATGGCGAGGGGCAATGTTGTTATGCTCGCAACCTCAAGGTCGCTCTCCCACACCCTTGCAAGAAAGAGGGCATGCAGCAAGGGCGCAAGAATAGCGAGCATGCCAGGCATAACCAGAGAGATGATAAGAAGAACATTCAGCATTGATAATGAACTAATGAGGGCTAAGAGCCGTGTCCTCGCAGAAACCCTTACTCTTGCTAAGCATGTCAGGGTAAAGACTCCTGAAGGAACGGACATCTCATTTGACATCTCGAAGAGAAAAGCCCACGGCTATCATGAAGGTCTTTTCAGCAGGAAGGGCAGCTGGGGCAACCTTCCGTCAGGGGAGGCGTGCATAGCTCCTGTTGAAGGCACAGCAGAAGGCGTCTATGTAGTTGATTTGTCAATCGCCGGCTTCGGAATTCTCAAAAGGCCTGTCTACATTGAGGTGCGCAAGGGGCTCATCCACCATGTAAGGGGAGGAAAGGGCGCCGGCTATGTTATTGGCCTTCTTGATAAGTTCGGCAGGAGCGCAAGGAACATAGCAGAGCTTGGAATAGGAACAAACAACACCGCAAGAATAACAGGGAATGTTCTTGAGGACGAGAAGGTCAGCGGAACAGCCCACATAGCTTTTGGTGACAACTACTCCCTCGGCGGCAGGGTAAAGTCCGGTGTTCATATAGACGGGGTTTTTTCAAAGCCGACGGTGATTGTTGATAATGAGATTATTATGCTCGACGGCAGACTATCGGAGAGCATTATCAAGAGGGTTAAGAGCCTTGTAAAACACCATTAATGGTTTTCAGATGGTTTTCATAAGATTTTTATTTCTTTTATTATCCTGTGTATGATTATCCTTTGTATGCCGGCTGGTGCGTATAAATGATGGCAGATGAAGAGGCGAACAGGAGGGAGATAGAGCATTCAATAGCGATTGCCTCGTCGTTCCCCCCTGATTACTTCAGCAGAGACTTCAGCAGAGGGGCAGATGGAGAGGGCAGAGCCAGGAATAACGATAAAGCCAACAATAGCAAGAGAAGCACCCTCGGGAGAGAGCCAGAGAAGAAGAGCGGTCATGATTCTACTGTTTATCATTTCCCTTTTTATTACAATAACCAAGCTTTATCCCGCTATTCCTTTTTTGTAAATGGGGAAAAAGTTGTCAATGGGAAAAAAGGGGAGGGCATGCCTTTCAGCTATTCCTTTTACAGCATTCCGCCGTCTGCTCTTATGAGGGGGAAAGCGTCGTATCGTTCTCAGAGGAGATTTCAGATTAGGGACACCACTAAGCATGCGCCTTTCAAAAATGTTGAGAAGCTGCCCGTTAACCTGATGGGCGGGATCCTGGGATATACGATGATACCCTGGGACAGGATGGTCATACGGAGCGATATTTCAGGTGAGCTTTTGAGGGAGGTGGAGCTACATGAGAGCATACACACCCCTGACGAATATGAGACGAGGGTGATTACGCGGTGGATGCTTGAGGATTCTGATGATTACAGGGAGATTTAAGCCGGTGTTTTGCGCCTGATTGATGCTTGTCCTGATTCATGCTTGTCATAACATATTTAGCAAGACATATCTTCTAAAGATTATTTATGAATAAAGATAAGCTTATAAATTTTTACTGTTTTTACATTATCTCATGCGGGGCATTTAACACAATATGTTGTCACTCCAGCCAGATTAAACACAATATGTTGTGGTTGGGCTCAAATAACCAATTACCTACCAAATAACGCCCACCAAATACCAAATAACATCCATCAAATATTTAGTATCTCGATGGCCCAATGGTTAATATACCAATGGTTACCAATGGTTAAGATGAAATCAGATAAGAAAGAAGAACCGGATAAGGAAGAAGAACAGAAGGCTAAAAACAGGGCTGGAGAGGAGCATGCCGAGACAATCAAACAGGAATCAGGGGATATGAGTGCTTCAGGCAGCACTCCTCAAGAAGAATTTCTTGAACAGCTGAAGAAGATGTTTGCCTACAAAAGCAAGCTGTCAAAGATAATAGGAAACGAGCTTATTGACAATTACAAGGAGCTTCTCTTTCATCTCCATTCAAAGATAAAGAGAGGAGAGCTTCCCTCCCACCCTGACTATCTCGGCGGGAATGAGCTTGCAATAAGCATATACAAAAAGAAGTATTACCTGAAGAATATAGAGGGCGGGCTAATAGAGAAAAGACCTGAGGATGTATTTGCGAGGATATCCGCATTCGTTGCCGCTGTGGAGAAAAGCAGGGAGAAGAGAATTGAGTGGGGGGAGAAGTTCTACAGGGACCTTTACAACGGCCATTACATGCCCGGGGGCAGGGTGCTGGCAGGCGCAGGGGATCTATACAGACTCAAGACGCTTGCAAACTGCTTTGTTGCGCTGATAGCAGATGATAATATTGAAAGCATATACAAGGCTGCGTATGAGGCGGCAAGAACATACAGCTACGGCGGGGGCATAGGTATAGACATCTCGTGTTTAAGGCCCAGGGGGAGCATCGTGCATAATGCAAGCGACAAGTCAACAGGCGCTGTTTCCTTTATGGAGCTCTACTCGCTCACCACGGGGTTAATAGGCCAGTCAGGCAGGAGAGGGGCATTAATGCTGACAATAGATGTCAAACACCCTGATGTTATGGACTTCATAGACATAAAGAAGAAGCCGAACTGGATAACAAAGCAGATAGTTGAGCAGTGCAAATGGTCGGGCCTATTCTCTGACAAGCAGCTTGAGGAGATAGAAAAGCAGGTAATGGAGAACACCCAGATAAGATTCGCAAATATAAGCCTCAAGGTAAGCGACGAGTTTATACATGCAGTCGAGGAACAGAACAGGTACGGAAGAGAGAGCTTCCTCGTGTATAAGAAGAGCGACAAGCTGACTGTGATGGAGGCATTCCAGAGTAAGAGCACCCACTACTCCTACGGAATCCCCTCAAAGGACATAGGAAAGTACGAACTCCTGAAAGAATTCAAAACAATCGATGAGCTGAACAGCTTCCTCGCGGATTACAATGCAAAGCTGAGCATAGAGGAGCTGGGCAACCCGCATAAGAGGGATGTGTTCGGGGATTATGTCATTGAGACAGAGAAGAGCTATGACCTTGCGGTAAGGCAGTCAGGGGACTTTCTACTGTACTTCGGCTCTGAGAACACCAACTCTGTCAAGAGGCTTGTTAAGGCGAGGGATGTGTGGGACCTCTTCATAGAGGGAAACTACAGGACTGCAGAGCCCGGGCTGATATTCTGGACGGCAATGAGCAAGGACAGCCCCTCTAATTATATAGGAAGGCCCATCGCAGGCACAAATCCCTGCGCAGAGGTTCCCCTTGAGGATGGGGGGGCATGCAACCTTGGCTCGCTGAACCTCTCGAGATTTGTCTCAAACATGTACACTGACAGAAGCAGTATTAACTGGGAGCAGCTGAGAGAGGCTAATGCCAACCTCGTAAGGTTCCTCGACGATGTTGTGTCGTGGAATGAGATACTGAATCCTCTGGAGAAGCAGAGGAGGGCTGTGAAAGAGACGAGAAGGATTGGCCTCGGCGTAATGGGAATAGCCGATATGCTGAATCAGCTCCAGCTGGACTATGACGGGGAGAAAGGCATAAAGATTCTTGAGGATGTGATGAGGGTTATCTGCAATACATCCTACTCTGCCTCCTCAATGCTGGCTAAGGAAAAGGGGACATTCCCTGTTTTCAACTACAATGATTATTCGAAGGGGCCGTTCTTCAATACCGCTCTGGATGAGGAGACGAAGGACCTTATAAAAAGCAACGGCCTGAGGAATGTGGCAATCCTCTCAATAGCACCCACAGGGACTATATCCAACATAGCGCTCTCGGCATCCTACAATAAAAAGAACTATATAGGTGTGAGCGGGGGGATAGAACCGATATTTGCCCTTTACTACACCCGCCGTTCAGAGTCTTTTGGAAATATGTTTTTCAAGGTGTTCCATTCAACAGTGCAGGCATATGTTGATATGAAGAATATACGCGACCTCGTTGAGAACGCCAAGGATGATGAAGAACTGCGCAAGGTGCTTCCCCCCCACTTTTTCAGGACGGCGCACTACATTGACCCTGAGAAAAGGGTGAAGATACAGGCGATATGCCAGAGGTATATTGACCACAGCATCTCCTCTACTGTGAATCTCCCGGAGGACATAAACCCCGAGGTAATCTCTAACATCTACCTCAATGCATGGAGAAGCCATCTTAAGGGAATAACCATCTACAGGGCGGGGAGCAGGGTTCCGATATTAAGCGTTGACAGCGAGAAGACTGAATTCCAGAGGTTTAAGGAGAAGAGCTTTAAGGTGGTTATTGACAATGAGGAGAAGATAGTTAAGGGCGACGAGCTCATCTCCCTTCCGAACGGGAGGTTGTCAACAGTCTACCATGCAATTAAAGAGGGCTTGATTAAGGTGAGCCCTGACAAATAGTTAAGGTAGTTAAGGTGAAATAAATGCTCAGGCTTAAGAATCTGAATATCGCAATAAGGGAGCAGAAGCCGCTTGTAAGCAGCAGTCTGGGCAAGGTGGAGGACTACAGCTACAGGGTAAGCGAGCGCCCAAGCGTGGTCAACGCAAAGGTTTACAAGATAAAGAGCTTCTTTGTCAAGCATGCAGTGTATCTCACCCTGAGTTATATAACTGAAAACGGAAAGAACAGGCCCTTTGAGATATTCATAAACAGCAAGGACTTAAGCAGGGCTGCGGATTTCGCGGCGCTCACAAGACTGATATCCGCAATATTCCGCAGAACAGACGACCCCTCTTTCCTGCTCGAGGAGTTAAACAGCATATACGACCCCAACGGCGGCTACTTCAAGGACGGAGTGTATATGCACTCCTTCTATAGCGAGATTGCGGCTGTGCTCAAGCAGTTCTTCTCGGAGATAGGGATAATCAAGAAGGAGTCCACAAAGCAGACAATACTCAATGTGGATATTCATGATATTCATAGTGATAAAAACATGATTAGCGGTAAAGAGCATAATGATAACAAAGAAAACACTGCAACAGAAGAGAGAGGGGCTGGTGAAGGAGAGAAAGTTGCGAGCCCGGAGGGGGAGGCGGAGCTTATGATATGCCCTGAGTGCAACCAAAAAACCCTCAAGATAGAGAACGGCTGCATGACATGCATAAACCCTGAGTGCGGCTACAGCAAGTGCGACCATTAGGATGATTAAAACCGGTTTTCTTTGGGTTAAGTTTAAATATCCGCTCTCCTTCCTTATGGCAGGGAGTGGAGAGAAGGGCTAATGTGCGCTTCCGTATTAACTAAGCCTATAAAGGGGGATTATTATGATAAAAGTACCTTATGAGGAGCTTGTTCTCAAGATAAGCGAGAAGTCCGGGCTCAGCAGGGAGCAGGTGGAGGCAAAGATAAAGGAAAAGATGAGCCAGCTCTCAAACCTGATAAGCAGGGAGGGAGCAGCCCACATAGTTGCGAACGAGTTTAATGTGAAGATATTCTCGCCCGAGGGTCCAAAGAAGATAAGCGAGATATATGACGGGATGAGAAATATAAACATCAATGTGAAGGTTCTCAGGATTTACGGCGTCAGGGAGTTTACAGTAAGCGCCAGAAGCGGGAAGGTCGCTAATCTTCTCGTTGGGGACGAGACAGGGGTTGTGCGGCTTGTTCTCTGGAATGAACACGCTAATCTTGCATCAACGCTTAAAGAGGGCGATATACTCTCGCTGACAAACATCATGGTCAAGGAGAATCAGGGAAGAAAGGAGATTCATGCAAATGCTAATGCAAATATAAAGGTCAATCCCCTGGGTGTCGCTATAGAGGTGAGCAATGAATACAAGAGCCAGGGTGGCACCGTCAGGAAAAGAATAAGCGAGATAAGCAAGGATGACAGCTTCGTTGATGTCGTTGCCACGGTAGTGCAGGTGTTTGAGCCGAGGTTCTTTGAGGTGTGCCCTGAGTGCGGCAAGAGGATAAAAGAGGAGAACGGGGAGTTTAAGTGCCCTGTTCATGGCAAGGTTGCACCTGATTACTCGTATGTGATGAACATCTTTCTCGATGACGGCTCAGACACTATACGATGCGTCCTGTTCAGGGATGCGGCAAACCAGTTCCTGAACATGAAGGAGGACGAGATTAAAAAGTACAGGACAGAGCCGGCATTGTTCGAGGAGGTTAAGCGCTCCCTTCTGGGAGAGGTATTTATGTTTCACGGCAGGGTGTCGTACAATGAGGTATTTGACAGGGTCGAACTCATTGCAAACAGGGTTGTGAAGGCGGATCCCAAGAAAGAGCTTGAGCGTCTTGAGGCAGAAGGCAGGGAGAAGACGAAGGGTGAAGAAGGTGTTATAATCGCAGAGGGAGAAGCAGGGACAGCCAGAAGTGGAGGGGAAGAGGAGAAGGCGGCTGTGAAAGAGCCGGCTCCTGAAGAGCCCTCAATCCAGGAGAGTGCTCCTCCTGCTGATTCATACGAGGCAGAAAAGACAGCTGAGGCCGATGCAGAAGCAGAGGCAGAAGGCGGTAAATCAGATGCTTCAGAGGATGTTCAGGAAGAAGAGATTGTGAGGGACGATTCTAATCTGCCGCCTGACTAGGAGGCACTGGCCACTGGACAGGGAGAGGGATAGACTATTTAAATGGTTTTGACAATATTTTCATTACAGCTGAAAAATATGCATGATTAGCAGGACAAGACATATAAAACAATAATCAGATTAGAGGACAGGTGATTTTAATGGAGAAGGCAAGCGAAGAGAAAAGCCCCGAGGAGGGCAAAGAGGATGTTATCTCAGAGTCAGGTTCATCTGGACTGCCCCAAGACCTCACCAACCTTCCCGGCGTGGGGCCTGCAACAGCCGAGAAGCTGACTCAAGCGGGATTCTCCTCATTGATGTCAATAGCCGTCGCCTCTGCAGGGGAGATAGTTGAAGCGACAGGAATGACAGAGTCCGGCGCTAAGAAGGTGATAAACACCGCCAGGCAGAGTCTTCACATGGGCTTTGAGACAGGAGAAGACGCCCTTAAAAAAAGGGAGAGGGTGCTTAAAATCCCCTCTGGCAGCAGTGCTGTTGACAAGCTTTTAGGAGGGGGGTTCGAGACAGGGGGGATAACAGAAACTTACGGCCCTTATGGAGCAGGGAAAAGCCAGATGGCCCACACCCTTGCGGTAATGGCTCAGGCGCACATAAAGGATTCCACAGTGGTGTTCATCGACACAGAGAGCACATTCAGACCCGAGAGGATAATAGAGATTGCAAAGGCGCATGGATTCGACTCCAAAAAGGCATTGAAGAACCTTCAGGTGGCGAGGGCCTACAACTCCGACCATCAGATGCTTCTGGCAGAGAAGATTGAGGAGCTTATAAAGAACGGCCTCAATGTGAAGCTTGTGATTGTGGACTCCCTCACCGCCCATTTCAGGGCAGAGTTCATAGGGAGGGGCACACTCGCAGAGAGGCAACAGAAGCTGAACAGGCACATGCACACCCTTGCAAAACTGGCGGATGTCTACAACCTCTGCGTCTATGTCACCAATCAGGTTATGGCAAAGCCAGATGTCTTTTTTGGCGACCCCACAGAGGCCATAGGCGGGAACATAGTCGCCCATAACAGCCAGACAAGGATATACCTCAGGAAGGGAAGAAAAGGGACAAGGGTTGCCAAGCTCGTGGACAGCCCCTACCTTGAGGATGGAGAGGCATCATTTATTCTCAGCAACCAGGGAATAAGCGATATTTAAGGGCTTTCCTTTATTCTTTTTATTGTGCCTTTTAGACAGGAGCTAAAAGGATAGCTTTAAATATAAATTAGTGTTCTTATAAGTGGCTGAGGGTGATTACACCCCTGCAAATATGTAAAATAAAGTGAGGAGTGAATTAGAAATGGATGAAAGAAGAGGATTTGGTTTCAGGAGGAATCCTCCTGTAAGAGAAGGAGAAGAATTGGATGTGAAGATAGAGGCTGTAGGAAGCAAGGGAGACGGTATTGCCAAGAAGGATGGGTTCGTCCTTTTTGTACCCGGCGTCAACGAGGGCGACGAGGTAAGGATCAGGGTTAATCGGGTCCTTAATAAGGTCGGCTTCGCAGAGGTTGTGGGTCAGGCAGAAAGCACCCCCGAAGAGTCATCCCAGGAGGAGCCAGCAGAAGAAGAGCAAGCTGAGGAGAACACAGAGGAAAACCAAGAGGAAGAGGCTCAGGATGAAAAGAAGGGAGTGAGCGAGGAAGAGGAACCCGCAGCAGAAGAGGAGCCAAAGGACACAGAGAACTTCGGGGAGTAAATCCCCTCTTACTTTCTTTTTTATTTTATCCCATCTCAACCAACAGTTACATTTATAATATTATATGCCTACCCCTTAAATA
>WALR01000016.1 GCA_015522765.1 Candidatus Woesearchaeota archaeon
ATGTGTATAAGAGACAGGTAAATATATGCAATTATGGTTAGTGAAAGACTATTGGTTCTTGACAAAAAGGACAGGGAGCTGCTCTACCTCCTGGACACGAACTGCAGGCAGTCAAACCAAGAGCTCGGAAGAAAGCTGAGGATGTCAAAGCAGACAGTCCTCTACAGAATCCAGAGGCTCATAAGAGAGGGCTATATAACAAGGTTTGCCTCTGTGATAGACACATATAAGCTGGGGCTCTACAAAATCAAGCTCTACCTCTCATTCCACGACGCTGACAGGGGCAAAATAGAAGAGATAACAGGCTATCTGATAAAGCATAAAAAGACGGAGTGGGTGGCGACATGCAGCGGCAGGTGGGATGTCATAGCAGGATTCATCGTTAAGACGCCCTACGAGTTCAATGAGGCGCTCTCTGACTTCGAGGATCTGTACAGCCCATTTATAGCCAAGAGGGAAATCACAATCTCCCTTGGAGTCCCCCACTGGCGCAAGGAGTACCTCCTTGACAATAGGCAGCCGTTCAGCTGGGTTCAGCAGGGGGGCGCACTTGGAAACAGAAAGATAGACAAAACTGACGAGAGCATAATAAAGCTCGTCGTGAACAATGCGAGGATGCCCATTGTAAGAATGGCAAAGCATCTCGGCCTTACCACGAGGATTGTGGATTACAGGATGCGGCTGCTCAGAAAAGAGGGAGTAATCGTTATGCACAGGATATTCCTCAACCTGCCGAAGCTTGGCTTCATATTCGCAAAGGCGATAATAAAATTCAAGAACCTCACAAAGCAGAGGTACGGCGAGTTCTTTAATGCCTGCTCTGACCAGCCGAACCTCACCTACCTTATCAACTGCATAGGCTCATGGGATGTCGAGCTCGACTTCGAGGTTCCTGACTTCAACACATTCCACAGGATAATGCTTGACTTAAGGGACAGGTTCGCTGATATAATCGCCTCGTATGACTTTGTCATGGTCATGAAGGAGGAGAAGCTCGATTACTACCCAGGGGCAATGCCTGTGATGAAGTATTAGGCGCGTCCTCTGCTGTCTGTTGTCTGTGCAGACCGGCATTCTTATCTTCCCACCAGTTCAATAAGCTTGTTATGGCTAGCTGATAACCCATATAAACAGAAGTGATAGCTAATAGGGATAAATACACAGAGGCATCCCGTGGATTTTGAGCGTTTCCTAGAAATTTATCCGCCATCCCCAATTCAGCCAGGAAAGCGATAAAAGCCAGGCCTATCCTGCCCCCTGTCCTCTTTAAGGCTCCTTCTCCTCCATACTTTTTAACCAGATAATCAATATGAGAGTTTGGTATATCATCGCTTATCTTATAGTTTCTCTTGGCATTATTATCGAGGAAACTTATAGTGCCCTCAAGCCTGCTTAGGAAAACTGGACTGACTTCCTCGTGTTTTTTAGCGGTTTCATAGGCGCGATTGAGAACTCTTTTAAGCCCAGACTCTGCGCATCCTACCCATCCCATAAGAGCTGAGTATACCTCCCTTGGGAAGTAGAGCTTCGCAGCCCTTTTAATGGCGGAATCGCCCTTGTAATCCTCCATTCTGAAGTAGTTAAATGCTGATTATATAAAATCTTTTTGGTCTGCTCACTGCTTTTAGCAAAGCTTTTAAACATATTATTCCTTTCTTTTATTATGGAAACAACCAGCGTATGGACAGAGAAGTACAGGCCTAAGCACTTCTCTGAGATTAAGGGCCAGGGGGATGTCGTGAGCAAGGTAAAGGCGTTTGTGGAGAGCAGGAACATGCCCCACCTGCTGTTCTCAGGGCCTGCAGGGGTGGGTAAGAGCAGTCTCTCCCTTGTGATAGCCAGAGAGCTCTTCGGAGATAGCTGGCGCCGCAACTTTCTGGAGTTAAATGCAAGCGACGAGAGAGGGATAGATGTAATAAGAATCAAGGTGAAGGACTTCGCAAGGACAAGGGCGATAGGGGATGTCCCCTTCAAGATAATCTTCCTTGACGAGTGCGACGCCCTCACAAAGGAGGCGCAGCAGGCATTGAGGAGGACGATGGAGAACTACACCACAACATGCAGGTTTGTCCTCTCCTGCAACTACATAAGCAAGATAATAGACCCCATACAGAGCAGGTGCGCGATATTCAAGTTCAAGCCCCTGCCCAAGGAAGAGGTAATGAAGATAATTGAGAGGATAGGCGAGAAGGAGGGATTAACAATTGATGAAGAGGCAAGGGACGCCCTCTTTGAGGTGAGCAACGGCGACTGCAGGCGCCTCGAGAACATAATGCAGAGCTGCGCAGTCCTCTCAAAGAAGATAACGAAGAAGGCGGTCTACTCAATGGCTGCAATGGCGAAGCCGGAGAGCATAAAGGAGATAATACGCCTGGCCTTGAGCAGGGACTTCATCTCTGCCAGGAAGATGCTCCTTGATGTGATGCTGAACGAGGCGCTCTCAGGGCTCGATGTGATAAAGCAGATTCAGTCTGCAGTGACTGGGATGGATATTGATGATGGGGCGAAGCTGAGGATAATCAGGGAGTGCGGGGAGGCAGAGTTCAGAATGGTCGAGGGTTCTGATGAGTATGTCCAGCTTGAATCCTTCCTTGCATCAATAGCGGTTAGCGGGGATAAATAAGATACAGAGCGTGGACTTCTGCAAACACCTTTCTTTGAAAACAAAAATTATTTATGCTAACAAGTGCAGAGGGTTTGTTATAACTATTAAAAGGTGATATGAATGGGCGTGTTTCAGGAGGTAACTGGAGAACTTTCTAAGAATATTAAGAAATATGCAATTATGTTGGAAACTGAGGCTTTTAATGAAAAGGCCATTAATGATTTGAAGGTAGCGCACAAAGCAGGTAAAGAACATCTAGATAATGTAAGAAAACATTTCAAAAAATATGAAGTGGAGCTCCTTAAAAAAATATCTAAATATGACAAGTTGCTTGAGGATATTTTGTTCGATACGGATAGTCTCATAGAATCCATTAATGCTCATATAAATTCAAATGGGCCTCATGTCTTCTCTGAAGATGAAAAAGAAAAGCAATTAGCACTTATTAAAAAACTTTGGAAGCGCATTACTACACTCCGTAAACTTGCCGATGATATAGAGATAGAAATAGAAACACTCTATGGGGAAGACCACGCG
>WALR01000017.1 GCA_015522765.1 Candidatus Woesearchaeota archaeon
AGTTAATAATCAATGATAATAGCGGAAGATGACGATGGCCAAAGAAAAATCAAAGGGAAATTCAAAGACAGGTGCAGACGCCCTTCTTATGGATGACAGGGTTATTATCCCTGACACCAAGGGTGATGAGCTTTTCACAAGGGGGGTGTTCGGTGTTAAACACGGGAAAAAACTTACCCTTAGCCTTACAGAGGCGCTCTTCCTGGCTGAGAAGGAAAAGCTCATTATAAAGAACAGGTCCGGCAGAGTGGTGAGTGTAAAATCCCTAATCAAGGCGGGGATGAGGGAGGAGTCAAACTTCTGGACCAAATACCTTGTCTTTAAGGACCTAAGAGATAGGGGATATGTTGTTAAGACCGCGCTTAAATTCGGCGCCGACTTCAGGGTGTATGACCGCGGGATAAAGCCCGGGGAAGACCATGCAAAATGGATTGTCTATCCTGTCAAGGAGGGATCAACCCTCACATGGAACGAGTTTTCCGCTAAGAACAGGGTTGCCCACAGCACTAAGAAGAGGCTAATGATTGCGGTCGTTGACGAAGAGGATGATGTGAGCTATTGGGAGGTCAGGTGGATACGCCCCTGAATGGTGAGATTGAATGATAACAAAGCAGGACATAACAGCCCTTATTCGTGCGGAGGGGCCCTTGCTCCCTGTAAGAGCCGCCCAGAAATTTCATGTTTCTACAATTATTATCTCAGCATTGTTGTCAGAGGCTGTTAGGGAGGGACAGATAAGGGTGAGCCACCTTAAGGTCGGCAGCAGCCCCCTCTACTATGCCCCTGGCCAGGAGGCGAAGCTAATTAATTATAAGCAATACCTCCATGAGAAAGAGCAGAAGGCTCTTGAAATGCTCAGGCAGAAGAAGATAATAATTGATGATGAGGTTGATGCCATTGTCAGGACCGCTCTCAAGAATCTCAGGGACTTTGCAATGCCATTCAGGATTAAGACAGCTGAGAGGGAGTTTCTCGTGTGGAGGTATTATCTTGTTCCGGATGACGAATTCAAATCTGCCGTGGGGGAATTAATCAGGGGTAAGAGAGGCGCGGGAGCTGATGCGAAGAAGGATTTGCATGCTGTTGAATCAGAAGTAAAATCTGCCCCTAACCTATCCCGTCAGGAGGATAACACCGGAGAACAGCCGGCCAGGGCTGCGGTTTCAGCTGATTTCAAGTCATTAATCACAGGATTTGCAAGGGAGAAGGGCATAGAGATAGAAAGGATTGAGCAGGTAAGAAAGGGCAAGGAGTACCACCTCTATTCAAGGATTAAAACATCCCTCGGCGGCATCCACATAATTCTCATGGCAAAGAACAAGTCAAAGATAACAGAACAGGATGTTAACAAGGCATACATCACAGGTCAGGAGAAGAGGTGTCCGGTGTTCATACTGTCAAGGGGCACGCTTAGCGTCAGGGCAAAGCAGGCACTGGGCAAATACCCAAACATATCTTTTGTTAATCCGGGATTTTAGGTGGTTGGAATGGGGGTTCAGCTAACAGAGCTCATGGTGAAGCATGAGACAGCTATTCAGGAGCTTTCAGGTAAAAGACTTGCAGTGGATTCCTCTGTCTGGCTCTACCAGTTTTTGAGCTCCATAAGGCAGAGGGACGGCAGCCCCCTCTCTGACTCCAGGGGGAGGGTTACTTCCCATCTTCTGGGATTATTCTCGAGGGTGCCGAGGCTTATGGAGGCAGGCATAAAGCTAATTTTTGTCTTTGACGGCGAGCCGCCCCGGCTTAAACTAATGGAAAAGGAGCGTCGGAGGGTGTTAAAAGAGGAGGCAGAGGAACACCTTAAAGAAGCAGAGAAAAAAGGGGATGCCGGTGAAATGAAAAAATACGCGTCGCGCACCTCCCGGCTGACAGGGCAGATTGCAGAGGAGGCGAAGGAGCTTGTCAGGGCGATGGGTCTTCCGGTTGTTGATGCCCCCTCTGAGGGCGAGGCGCAGGCGGCATTTATTGTGAAGAATGGAGACGCTGACATGGTGAGTAGCCAGGATGCTGATTCTCTTTTGTTCGGCGCCCCCCTCCTAGTCAGGAATATCTCGATATACGGAAGGAGAAAATACACAAACCACCTGAGCAGTGTTGTTGTCCATCCTGAAATGATAAGTCTCGATGAGACCCTCTCAAGTCTGGGCATCAGCCATGACCAGCTTATATTCCTCTCTATACTTGTCGGGACGGACTACAATCCAGGGGGTATAAAGGGTATTGGTCCCAAGAAGGCGCTCTCCCTTGTGAAGCAATATGCAAATCCTGAAGAGCTGTTCAGGGCTGTTGGATGGGGCTCGTTCTTCAGCTACTCCTGGAGGGATGTTTATGATACGATAATAAATATCCCTTTAAGAAGGGATTACTCTCTAGGCTTCAGGGGGCCTGACACGGAAGCACTGATGAAACTTCTGGTTGAGGAGCACGAGTTTTCAAGGGAGCGGGTGGAGAGAACTATTAAGAGGATTCAGAGGGTTTCCTCTGTAAGCCAGAGCAGTCTGTCGAGTTTTTTGGGTGGTAGGTGAATCGTAATGATGTTCTTGTTTGTTGATAAGAGAAGGGCGGAGGAGGTGAGGAAGGCTCTCCTGGAGAAGCGCATGGTTGATAACACCTATACATTGATTAAGGAGGGGCAGGGCGAAGTAGGATTCCCCCTTAAGCGGATAGGCAGGGGGGAAGCCGATGACTTAATGAAAAAATATAACGGAAGAATAAAAAATCTTGGTGAAGGGCTTGCAGTAAAAAGAAAAAAGAGTGAGCTGCCGCGAAGCCTGAAGGAACTCTCATCGAGGTACATTAAAAAGAGTCTGAGCACATATGAAACTATTGGAGGTATTGCAATAGTTGAGCTGCCGGAGGGCATAACTAAGGAGGAAGAACACGCAATAGGAAATGCGCTCCTTAAAATGAACAGGAACATAAAGGGTGTGTATGCGAAGGCGGGCAAATACGAGGGGATATTCAGGACGAGAAAGTTAAGGCTGATAGCCGGGACTGACAATAAGGAGACGATTCACAGGGAGAATAATGTCCTGCTTAAGCTGAATGTCGAGGAGGTCTACTTCTCCCCGAGGCTTGCCTCAGAGAGGAAGAGGATATTCAGCCTGGTAAGGCCTGAAGAGCGTGTTCTTGTAATGTTCTCGGGGTGCGGTCCCTATGTGTTTGAGATAGCGAAGAACACCGAGGCGTCATCAGTTGCAGGAATAGAGATAAACCCTGTCGCCCATCGCTATGCTTTGGAGAACATGAAGCTTAATCATGCTTATAATGTCGAGTTGTACGGGGGGGATGTAAGGGATGTTATTCCTGTTCTTAAGCAGGGTAGTTATTCATTTGACAGGATTGTGATGCCCCTGCCCAAGGGGGCTGATGATTTTCTGGATGTGGCGTTTGAGGTTGCAAAGGAGGGTGCATGCATCCACATGTACGACTTTCTAAGGGAGGAGGACATTCCAGATGCTGCAGAGGACAAGGTAAAGAATGCGTGCCTCCGCCAAGGCTGGAAGCCCGAGATTTTAAGAACTGTGAAATGCGGCCAGTACGGCCCCCACATATACAGGACATGCACTGATTTCAGGGTTTCCAGATAATTCAGCTCTGACTCCCCCATCGAAAGCTTTATAATTAAAATATCCAACTTAACATCCATGGGAAAAAGAAAAAGGGGTGCTGCTAAGTCTCACAAATCCCCTGAAGAGCTGTCAAGGCAGGCTTACAAGGCAGAGGACAAGGAGCTCTTTGTGAGGCTCGTCCGGGAATATTTCTCGTCCGTCTTCTCAATTAATTACAGCTACACATATGAGGATCTTGACGCGGAAATAAAAAAAAAGAAGCTTCCCAGGAGCATTAAAAGAAGGGTCTCCCTTTTCACGAATAAAATGAACAAGTGGCAGTACGGCGATTTTTCTGATAAACAGCTCGACGAGATGGTTCAGGAGTTTAAAATGCTCTCTGACGCTTTGAACGGTATAAAGCATTTTCATATCAGGGTGTCGTCCAAGGGGCTCCTTTTTTTAAGGCTAATCAAGAAGATAATAGCGCTTGTTATTGTGAAGTTTCTCAGGGCGGCGAGGCCTGTGGCATTTTCCTCAGATATTAAGCTTTACAGGCTGCGCCTAAGAATCTCGGAGTCGCGCTCATTCGCAAAGTCAGGGGATTTTAATAAGGCGTCCCGCGCCTACAGGGCGGCGCTTGCCATTTACGGCTCTCTCCCTGAGCGGCTCAAGAAGGAGGTTTATGATGAGGTCTCCTCCCTTTACGCATGCCTCAAGTCAAAGGGGCTTGACCATGACAGGCCCTAATGCTTTCTCCTCTTTATTCTCTTGACATGCATCCCCAGTACAATCATAACAGCGCCTATAAGTGTGGCGATTGCGGCTGCCAAGAGCCCCTTATACCTTGCTATCCCCTGGTTTATCTTAACATTTAAGGGCTCCTCTC
>WALR01000018.1 GCA_015522765.1 Candidatus Woesearchaeota archaeon
GCCGAGTCCTACCTGAAAGAGGCGCTTAAAGAGCTCAACATCGAATACAAGGTAAACCCCGGTGACGGCGCCTTTTATGGCCCCAAGATAGACTTTCATGTCAAGGACGCGTTGGGAAGAACATGGCAGTGCGCAACCATCCAGCTTGACTATTCAATGCCTCTCAGATTTGACATAAGGTACATGGACAAGAACGGCAGGGAGGACTCAAGACCAGTGATGATTCACAGGGCGCTCTACGGCAGCCTCGAGAGATTCTTTGGAATACTCATAGAGCACTTCGCAGGAAAGTTCCCATTGTGGATAAGCCCTGAGCAGGTCAGGATACTCTCTGTATCTGAAAAGTTTAACGGGTACGCAGAGAAGGTAAGGGAGGAGTACTTCAAGGAGGGGATAAGAGCAACTGCTGACTTAAGGGCTGAATCGATAGGCAGGAAAGTAAGGGAGGCGCAGCTGAACAAGGTGAACTACATTATCGTAGTCGGCGAGAAGGAGGAGTCAGCCGGGACCGTGACTGTAAGGAGGAGGGACAATAAAATACTTGGAAGCTTTAAGACCAGTGAGTTCCTCTCATTAATCAAGGATGAGATTAGGGAGAAGCGACTTGAAGATTATTAGGTTAAGGTGATAATTAATGCTTGAAGGACTTGGGAATGCCCTTAAGGGCACAATGGAGAAGATTGCCAAGGCGGTATTTGTTGATGACAGCCTTCTCAACGAGCTGGTAAGGGATATCCAAAGAAGCCTGCTCCAGGGGGATGTTAATGTTAAACTTGTGTTTGAGCTCTCAGAGAGGATAAAGGAGAGATTCAAGAAGGAGGAAACTCCAGCTGGGCTAACAAAGAAGGAGCACCTCATACACATTCTCTACGAGGAACTTGTCTCACTTGTCGGCGGGGAGAACGAGCCAATAAAGATAGGCAAGAAGCCTTTCTTCATAATGCTTGTCGGCCTGTTTGGAAGCGGAAAGACCACGACGGCGGGAAAGCTCGCGAGCTGGTACTCTAAGAGGGGATTCAAGGTGGCTCTCCTCGGCCTTGATGTTTACAGGGCAGCGGCAATGGACCAGCTCGAACAGATAGCCAGCAAGAGCCTGTGCCCTGTCTTCACTGACAAAAAAGAGAAGGACTCCCTTAGGATATGGAAGGAGTTCAGTAGAGAGCTGGAAAAGTTTGATGTTGTGATTATTGATACTGCTGGAAGGGACGCCCTCTCCAAAGAACTCATTGATGAGCTAAGAAGGCTCAATAAGGAGATAAAGCCGGATGAGAGGCTTCTGGTGATAAGCGCTGACATAGGCCAGGCGGCGATGGAGCAGGCTAAATCTTTTAGAGAAGCCGCAGACATAACAGGGGTCATAATAACTAAAATGGAGGGCACCGCAAAGGGGGGCGGCGCTTTAAGTGCGTGCTCTGCAACAGGCGCCAAGATAAAGTTTATAGGCGTCGGCGAGAAGATAGATGACCTTGAGGAGTTTAAGGCGAAGAACTTTATCTCTAGGCTTCTGGGGATGGGTGACATAGAAGCTCTTGTTGAGAAGGCAAAAGATGCAATGTCCGAGGAGAAAGCCGAGGACTTAAGCAAGAAATTCCTTAAGGGAGATTTCACCCTTGTCGATTTGTACGAGCAGATGGAGGCGCTGAGAAAGATGGGCCCCCTCACAAAGGTCATGGAGATGATACCGGGCATGGGCTCCCTAAAGATGCCTAAGGAGCTGCTTAAGGTGCAGGAGGACAAACTGAAGAACTGGCGCTTCATCATGGACAGCTTTACAAAGGAGGAGCTTGAGAACCCTGATATTATGAGCAGCGGAAGGATTGAGAGGGCAGCTCATGGTTCTGGCAGGTCAACGGCTGAGGTAAAGGAGCTTCTCAAGCATTACAGGCAGAGCAAGAAGATTATGAAGTCCCTTAAGCCGGGGAAGGATATCAATAAGGTTCTCTCAAGGATGGGGAATCTGAAGATGAGATGATGAACAGGGAAGCTGAGAGTCTTGTGAGGAGCTGGAAGTCTTCCGGACTGATTACTGACAAGAGGGTACTTAATGCAATTCTCAATGTTGACAGGCGAATCTTTGTTCTCCCAGAGTACATAAATGAGGCGTATGAGGATGTTGCTCTTCCATTCTTAAGAGGGCAGACAATCTCCCAGCCCTACACTGTTGCGTTTATGAGCCAGGCATTGAGGGTTTTTGAGGGCGCAAAAATATTTGAGGTTGGCGCGGGCTCCGGCTACCATGCGGCAGTTCTCTCTTTTTTAGCAGGAGAGAAAGGAAGGGTATTTACAATTGAGATAGACCCATTTATTGCCAGGCGCGCAAGGGATAATTTAAAGAGGGCAGGGATAAAGAATGTCGTTGTTCTTGAGGGCGACGGAAGCAGGGGATACAAAGAAGAGGCGCCGTTTGACAGGGTGATTTTCACAGCTGCACCCTCAACTGTAGCTGAAGAGATTATAAGCCAGCTCAATGAGGAAGGAATTGTTGTCGCTCCGCTTAGGAGAGGTGTCCTTGGTGAGATGATGGTGAGAATAATTAAAAGGAAGAAGAAGCTGATAAAGGAGAATTTAGGGTGGTTCAGGTTCGTCCCCCTAAGGCACAGCCCCTAGCCTAATTCATGTTTATGCCCTGCATAAGCTCAGCCAATGATTTATCAGTAACTGTCGGTAGTATTCCCTCATGAGGAAGCTCATTTTCACGGATGTAAAGATAGGCTACATTGAGAACCTCTTTTAAGGTGCCTGGTGGGATAGCATTATTCTCTGCTAAACTCTTCCCTACCGATTCAACAAGATGCTTTACATGACTCTTAGCTTTTTCAGCTTTCTCAGTCATACCATAAAAACCTGGCGCCCCCCATTTAACAGAATCATCAATATAGTCAAGGAGAACCTGCATATCATCCTTAACTGTTGAGGGTTTTATCCCTGCTACCTCTCTCATGCCTTCCGGTGTTGATTCAATGGGCTGTTTCTCGAGTTTATGGTATGCCCCCACCATCTTTTTATATGCAGTTACTATCTTCTCGGGATTCTGATATTCTGGAGGGGTACCATGTTTTTGTATTATTCCGAAGAGTGACATTTTAGCAGTGTGTATCATTGGTAATATTTAAACATTTTGTTTTTAATGACCAGTTAGTAGTAATTATATCAAACAGAAAGCTTAATTTACAAGAACATCATGCACAAATGTATGAAGAAGATAATCACGAGAATCAGGGAATCCCTCAGAAAGGGCGAACTCATCGTCTTTCTGGCTGAGTGCCAGATAAACTACAAGGGGCGTGCAGAGAGCAGGCTGGAACGGGGGGAGCGCCTTATAATAATAAAAAAGGACGGAACGCTCCTGGTCCACCAGCAGGAGGGGAGCCAGCCGGTCAACTATATGAAGAGGGGAAGCGTCCACAAATTTGTAAGGGATGAATGCTGCGCCCTCATTAAGAGCAGGAACGCAGCTACAGGGGAAGAAATGAAAATAAGGCTTTTCAATGTCTTATTCATAGAGAGCAGGATGCCGGTTGACAACTCAAGGATAACAGTTATGGGGACAGAGCGCCACATGGCAGACATGATTTATAACAACCCAGGGCTTATCGAGGAGGGTTTTAAGCCTTTGAGCAGGGAGGAACACACAAAATACGGCTTCATAGATGTATTTGGCTATGACAGAAGGGGCAGGCTCGTAGTGATAGAATGCAAGAGGGACAGGGCAGACTTCAGAGCAGTTGAACAACTCAGGAGGTATGTTGGAAGGATAGCACGCCTCAAGGGAATTGAGAAGAAGAAAGTAAGGGGGATAATCGCCTCTCCCTCAATATCCTCAAATGCCTACTACTTCCTGGAGAAAGAGGGCTTCGAGTATAAGGGTATAAGCCCGCCCCATAAATCCCCCTCACTGCCCGGCCAGAAGAAGATTACCTCATTTAACAACTCTAATGCACATTCATGAACACCGGCCAGGCATCTCCCTATGAGGAGTGAAATTCCTGCCCGAGCGCCTTCTTGTATTGCTCTCTGAGGAGAGCTATGCCATTAGTTGTAATCTGACTAATCCTTGAGGCACTAAAACCTAAGAGTTCTGCTATAGTTCTTTGATGAAGGTAGAAATCGATTTTGCGGCGAGTACCCTTAAGAGGAGGCTTGCGCAAATCGGCAAGTGCCTTATAAACAGTGTCCCACCTCAATGATTTATAAAAGTTAGCAACCCCTTTACCTGTTTCCGGATTCTTAATCACCTCTTCAGTGATTTTTTTAAGATGTCCTACTTCCTCCTTTGAACTAAGAAAAAATTGAAGGTAGAGAACAATGAACTCCTGCGGATGTTCATAGGCAAGTTTAATCACATTCTCTCTTAACTCATCCAGCTGCATTCTCTTGATGGTTTGTTCCAATGGGTTTTCTCCTTCAGATGGAAGAATATCCCCAAACGAAGAATCGCCATATCCTAGTGGTTTACTCAAAGAGACATGAGGGCGTCTCTCTCGCTTATGTGCGCCACCATTACTCCTACCTATAAAGTAACCAAGAGACTCAAGGATATCAGTAATCCTATTATCCATCTGGTGATTGAGCAGCTCTGAGAAGGGAATTCCAAATGAGAAGTCATATGTGAACAGAGTTCTTTCTAGATAATCAAACATTTTTGAATGGACATCATCATGAAATCTGCTTGCTCCCCATTGCTTTAACTTCAGTCTATATTCTACTCTCCTTTTAAGATAGCCCTCATAAATTAGAGGGAGAAGATAGTACCTCACTAATAAGGAAGTATCTCCGCTCAGGAGAAATTTGTCGATGGACTTAATGAATGCATCATTATTATCACCTATCTTAATCACACTAGCTGCTTTATTAAACCAATCATTTATAGTGTATAATTTGTCTACGGCAGAGAATTGG
>WALR01000019.1 GCA_015522765.1 Candidatus Woesearchaeota archaeon
AGAGGTTAAAAAGATGAGGGAGCGCCTTCACACCCATCTGGAGATAAGCGCAGAGCAAAAAGGGGATATCGCCCGGTTGAAGAGGCTGATATTCCTAAAGTCAGGGATAAAAAGGGTTTTCCTCAAGGAGCCGGGAAAGAGGCCCGACCTTAAGGAGCCGATTATACTGAAGAAGGATGATTGTCTCAGGGAGCTCTGCACGAAGCTGCACCAGGACTTTGTGAGGAACTTCAGGTTTGCGAGGATATGGGGCAGGTCAGCGAGGTTTCCCGGGCAGATGATAAAGAAGCTCTCTCATGAGCTGAGGGACAGGGATATAGTTGAGATTCATCTTTCTTAATGTTCTTCTTAATGTTCTTAGGAGTAGCTGAGAATGTAACACTCGTTAAGGCTCTCTACACTGAACCCCTCTTTTATCGCATCAGCTATCTCATCACAGCCAATCTTCTCCTTTAGTATGCCCCCCTCAGCAGGGAGGAGTTTAGGGGCTGAATAGGAGGGGGTGTCGGCAAGCATGCTGAGTGAGGGAAGAATGTAATGCCCTCCTGACAGCAGGAGAAATCCCCTTCTTGCGAGCTCTTCGAGAACAGGGTCTGCAGAAACCTGCCCCCCTGACCTTTTCTTCATAAAAACACTGCCTGCCTTAACCCCACTCCTCTTTTTAACAAGCAAAAGCAGCTTTCTCTCCTTTGACGATAAACCTGCCCATCCAGTCGCCTCGCCAAATCTTTCAAGAAACTCATAAATAAACACCCTGCCCATTGTAGTGGGGTCTTTAATTACAGAGCCGTCAATTCGGCTTATAAGAACTTTAAAGTCAGCCCCTTCCTTGTCTTTTAATGATAAGATGCAGGCTGGGATCAGCTCTTTCCTGGCAGTTTTCCTGCCACTCATAAGAAGATAGTCCTTCTCTGATATGTTAGGAAGCACAATCGGAAGCACCTTCTTCTCCTTAAATGATTTCTCGGCGGATTCAAACGATTCTGGAGACTCCCCTATTATCTTATCAGGCTCAATGTGCCTGCTCATCCTCGCCCTTATGTTAACCAGAAGGGGCATATCGACAATCCCTGTTATAAGAGCTGTCCCCACAGGGAGAGAGCTTATCTCCGCCTCTGAATCAAGGGTTATTCCCTCTACAGATGAGAGCACAGCCCTAAGATCGCCGGGGTTGGTGACCCTCAGGATTAACTGGGTGGTGCACTGGCTGAGAACATTCTTCTCCACCCTCGCGGGCCTCTGGGTTACTATGCACATGCCCATTCCAAACTTTCTTCCTTCACTGGCGATTGTTCGCAGGATAGATGAGGACTTGGCATCCCCAAAGTTTCTCTCGGGAACAAAGTTATGCGCCTCCTCGACAACTAAGAAAAAAGGATGGATATTGCCCTTCTTCCTCTCCTCGAAGAGGTCGCTTGCAAGCTTTGAAACAATCATCTGCTGGATATCAGGAGAGATGCCCTTAAGGTTGATTATTGAGCATTTGCCGGGCTTGACAAGCTCGTAATAAGGCGTTGGGTCTGGGACAAAGAACCCCGACTCATTAACATAGGAAAGAGTGCTTATCACGCTCCACTTGGCGTTTCCCTCCATTGATTGAAGGGCGACAATGAGCCCTGTGAGGGTGTTGTCCTCTGCGGAGTCATAGGCGGAGTAAAGCATCGCGAGCTGGCTTGAATTAAGCTTAACAGGGAGTATATGGACCAGCTCCTGCATTTTTATTGAAGAGGACATCTTCAACGGAAGGGCGTTCTTGTTAATCCTCACATCTCCATACTCCACTACCCCCTCAAATCCTCTTGGTGAGAGCCCAAGCCTCTCTAGAGCCTCAACCTCCTGGGCAGAATCATTGGGCGATTTGAGTGTCGAGTATTCTCCGTGTGGGTCTATGATAACAACAGGGATCCCCCTGGAGAGTATCTCCTCGATGAGTACGCTGACTGCATAGCTCTTGCCGTATCCTGTCTTTGCAATAACAGCTACATGCTTTGAGAGCAGCTTGTTTAAATCAAGGTACACCTTTATGTCCCTGCCCTCCAGTGTGCCTATGAAAGCGCCTTTGTTAAGGGGGGAAACCACCCTCTTAATGAATGACTCCTCTGCGTCAATGACCTCCATGCCTGGAGTGAGGGGCGTTCTTATCTGCTTTACATTGTCCTCCCTGTCAACATAGCCTATGACCCTGCATCTGGCCAGCTCCTCTGAGGAGTTTTTTTCTATCTCAAACACCTGGGCAAGCACATATTCATACTCTTTATGATACACCTGAACATAATCAAATTTTCTTACCCTGCCCTCAACTAAGAAGCTAAAAGAGGTTGTATCTGACTTCCCTGTTATCTTGCCGACTATCATAAGAGGAGAAGATGCTCTTTAATTAAAAATGTTTCTAAGGAGGCGGGTATGCGCCCTCTCATAAAGAAAGGAAAAATCTGTTATTAAGGGCGTGAATTCGTTGAATCACTGGTTTTCTTTAAGATTACTCACCTACTAATGTAATTTTTTGTTAGTTCTAACAATAATCGGTTAAATATTAGTCACAAGTTTAATATATAGAATTAACCATCAGATAGTAGTAAAATAAGTTAATGAAAAGTGGTGAGAATGACTGAAAAAAGCTTAACCGAAAGGGTCAATGAATCCATGCCCAAAGAGGAGAAAGGTACTCTTGAAGAGAAACTAAAGTCCCAGAGTGCTTTAGAGAAAGCCATAAACAAAACAATAGACCTCGGCTTCATGGGGCTGGCGGCAAAGTTTTACCTCACTTCTTCAATATTGATTACCTCAGGCTTCTTCATAGCAGACATGATAATGAAGAAGAAAAAGAAGGAGAAAATAGGCTTAAAAGGAATGGCAAAGTCACTCTTCAACAACGCGGCAGACGCAGCAACAAACAGCGTCGCCCAGGAAGAAATGTACAGGTACATTGATATAATGCCTAACAAAACATTCATACAGAAAATAGTCAAAACACTCACCATGAACCCCGTTGTCTCAGCAGGCTACCAATTGTATTATCAGGGCCAGCAGTACATAAGGAAAGAGATAGGCTACACAAAGGCGATAAAGGCGGTATTCTCGAGAGACCTAAGAAAAGCAGTAATCAGGGACTTCTACGAGAAAAAGCTTAAAGGACAGTACTGGGGCAAGGTATGGACGGTCTTCAAGAGAGTGTTCCCCATTCACTTTACCTCTATAAACTACATTACAAAACAAACACTTCCAGGATTATATCTGCCTGCGAGAATGGGAATAGCGGCAAACAATGATGTAATCTTTGCACTTGCCTCAAAGCCGGATAAAAGGAAGAAAACATACACCAGTATGAAAGACAACTACAAAAGGAAATGAGTTCAATAAGGTGGCTAATAGCCCCGCCCGGATTCGAACCGAGGTCGAGAGGTCCAGAGCCTCTTATGCTTGGCCGCTACACCACGGGGCTGCAATAATGAAAAGCTTAATAAATTGGCAAATAAGCTCTTATTTATGCTTTTCCATTAACCTTTTAGGAGATGGCAAAAGCGGTTAATAGGTGAGGCTAAAAACATGGAGATAAGAGGGGCAGAAGCCGTAATCAGGATAGGGAAAGAGGTGGAAAAGGAGAGGATAAAGAAGGGCTACAGGATAGCAGAGATAGATTCTATGATGAGGAAGAGAAGGACGAGGCGGGAGGCGAAGATTCTTAAAAGACTCAAAGAAAAGGGCATAGCTGTTCCGGGGCTTATAAGTGTTGACGAGTCCTCAAGCAGAATTGTCATGGAGAGGATAAAGGGGGTTGTGCTGAGGGACTATCTGGAATCCGGGAGCAGCTTAACAAACAAGATTAAGCTCTGTGAGGAGGCGGGGATGATTGTCGCAGGGATTCACTCTGAGGGCATAGCCCATGGCGACTTAACAACATCAAATTTTATAGTGGCTGACTCAGGGCTTTTCATAATTGACTTCGGGCTCAGCTTCTTCACCTCGAGAACAGAGGATTTTGCGGTGGACATCCATCTTATGAGACAGGCAATCGAGAGCAAGCACTATTCGCTTAGCAGGGAGTGCTTTAAGGCATTCCTCAAGGGCTATAAAAAAAAGGGAGATAAGGAAGTGGTCAAAAGGCTTGGGCTGGTTGAGGGAAGAGGGCGCTATAAAGGAAAAAGTTTAAAAAGGCGCGTTACTTATTAATGGTAAAATGGCTGATAAATACAAACCAAACAAACCAAACAATCAGCAGCTCGAACAGGATGTTCAGGGAGAGGGTGTGGGAGATAAGCCATATTATAACCCGCGATATTCTCCCCAGCCCCAGCCTGGTGTCAATCCCAATTCTGAGGAGAAGACTTATTCCCCGTCTCCGCTATCAGCGGTTCTTGATTATTTTACTGGTATGCGCGACTACCTTGTTAATCTGGCAAAGGGAGGAGTCAAGGCTGCAGGAAATGTTAAGGATGCCCTGCAACAGCTCCTTGAATCCTACAAGACTAAGCCTAAGCAGCCAAAAAAAGAGCCTGAGCCCCAGAAAGCATAAAGACAACACATGAAACCCGTTTCTGTGATAAAAGCAAATCACAAGTTTTTTAAACACCAGCCCAACCCATTTATCACTCATATAATGTTTATACATACAGAGGATTATACAGATGATTAAAATGGATGGGAAAGAAGAGTTATTTTGCACTTCCTGCAAGGTCAAGATTACCAATCAGCGGGGAGTTACCAGATTTATGTGCCCTAATTGCGGCGAATACGAGATTATCAGGTGCGCCCACTGCAGGGAGATAGCCGCCCCTTACGAATGTCCGAAATGCGGGTTTGTGGGTCCAAATTAAAAGGAGGTTTTTTATGGCAACTGTTCTGATAACACTGAAGGTTATGCCCACCTCGCCAACGGTAGATATGGACAAGCTTAAAAAAGAGGTTCTTTTATTAATCCACAGCTTTGCCTCCAACAAAGAGGAGAGAGCAACCATAGAGCCCATTGCGTTTGGTCTTAATGCGCTATCAATAATCTTCGACATGGACGAGGAGAAGGGTTCTGTCGATGCCCTTGAGGAGCAGATTAATTCTATTGAAGATGTGGAGTCGGTTGAGGTTACCGATGTGAGAAGGGCTATCGGATAATTTTATGTGCATGCATAATTAAGTTAGCCGCCCTGCTTATGTGAGATGCCTCCTTATCTCATCAGCGTCTGCGTTTGTTCTTACCGCCTGCCCTGCAAAATGGGTTCTCGAGGCGAGAAATCCCTCTTTTCTGAGTTCTTCAACTATCTCATTTATCGGCTTTAGGTTGCCTTTCTTCATATTCTTTGCGAGCGCAGGTATCATAAAATGCCAGGGAACATCTATATCTGACTCTTCATCAATTGTCCTAAGAAAATTAATTATCTTTTCCCTCTCTTTCTCATTTTCAATCTCCACTGCTTTTTTTATCATTCCCTTAATTATCTCTTTATCCCAAAGGGGGCCTGCCCACAGGGGGCCAAGCAGCTTTTCCTCTTTGTAATGACTGCCGTCTTCATATATTCTGCGCCCTTTTGTTCTCATATTGAAGAGTATTGCCCTGTGCCTATCCAATATAGGAGAGCATTCCCTTGCTCCCCTCTCATATCTCAAGAACACCCTGACATAATGGTTCCTGTAATATGA
>WALR01000020.1 GCA_015522765.1 Candidatus Woesearchaeota archaeon
AGGGGGGACATAAACCTAACGATAAAGCCGCTGTTTGCAGTGTTCATGGTAATCTTCGTCGTGTTCATAACATTTGAGATGGTCAAGACGAGGGCGAATGTGCTTGAGCAGAGGGAGCACTTCGACTATTATGGGCTGTCAACAGACTTCCTTAAGGCTCTGCTAACCTCAAGGTGCTTCTCAGCAGAATACAATGTAAAGGGGATGGACAGGCAGGGAATCTCTGCAGGCTACCTGTCCGCGAGGAAGCTGATGATAGCAGACAGGCACCTCCGCGAGCCTGAATGCGTTGAGAACTACAGATTCATGTACACCCTCGAGGTGGACGACAGCGTGAACGGCAGGGTGTGGCGCATATTCATGGATAAAAAGCCGGAGTGGGCAAGCCGTGTTGTAAGCGTCAGCGTCCCCGTGGCCATCGACTATGACACACTAACAATCAATCCGGGGAGGGCGATACTCCACGCGTACATAGGCAACACAGGAAGGTTTTACGGCGCGATAAAAGAGATATGCAATAGCCACTCAGAAGCGACATTCAGATTGTCCAACAGGAGAAGGGTGAGCTACAACAACACTGAGAATGAGTTTTGCTACGGCTCCTCCTGCGTCTACCCTGATTTTAACTGCAGGGTTAACAGCTTCTCCCTGAATAAGGGCTCCTCACTGGTATATCTTAAATACAACGGGAATCTGACTGTTTCATCATAGGAAAAATGGGAATAAGAAAAGCAAGAAGAGGGCAGATGGCAGAATTCATAGGGATAATCATGATGGTACTCGCACTTGTAGTCTTTACCATGTTTAACAGGGTGAGCCAGGGCAGGTCCGCCCTCTCAAGCGCAGAGAGCTCCCTGAAGGGGATTAAGGGGATGAGGGCGGGCATAGGCGCGTCATCAATAATGAAGACAACCGTGAACGGAGTCTCCCTACTTGACCAGGCGGCAATCCTATGGTGCTACCGTGAGGAGGTCTTCAACGGCGTAAACATAACAGAGTCATTCTCCTCTTATCTTAATAAGAGCTTTATCCCGGGGAAGTGGAGCGTTGAGGTGAGTGACCAGGACTATTCATGCAGCTCAAATCCCTGCTGGTGCATAGCAGGCGGAAATCTCTATAAACATGCATGCAATTTTAACAAGCCGTTTAACAAGGAGGCGGTGGAGTTCATAGCCCCGAAGCCCTGCTCATTTGACGGCGTTGTGAGGGTGACACTCTATCTCTGGATGGAGAACGGTGTCAGGGTCTCCTAAAAACAAAAACTATAAAAAGGAATGAAAAGAAAGAAAATGTAAAAGGGGTAAAATGAGACTAATAAAATCAAGGAAGGCTTCTATGTTTACAATACTCATAGTTATTGCGCTTGTGATAGGATTCTTCATTCTTGTCCAGATGGAGTGGAAGACCAATCGAAGTGGTGACTTAGACACATTAAAGACAAAGATTAACACTAAGCTTGATTCCTACACTCCCCAAATCAATAATTACCTGAAGGTTGCGCTTAAAGAGGCAGGGATGCACGCAGTGATGACCCTCGCATCAGGAGGGGGAGGCGCGAACAATTCCTATATGATATCCTACTCCGCATCTGACGCCCCCACCCTTGACGAGACAAAGGAGGCGCTCTCAAAACTCACGCTCCTCTACTTCAACCAGTACCTCCGCAACCTGAATGAAAGCCTGAGCGATGAATTCAACATATCGACATACGGCAATGTGACAGGTATAGATATACATGTTGATGACACCTCTATTAATAATGGAGATTACGACAACAGCTTTGCCATAACCGCAACAGGAGACTTCAAGGTAAATGTAACAGCCTATATAACAGACATGCGTACAGATGAGACAACACCCTTCACAAGGGAGATGAGCATTAATGACCTGACAGTGCCCATAGCAAACCAGAGATTCTGGTATATGTGGAGGACTATAAGGGGGTGGACATCCAATAACGGGATGGCCCAGATGGCCTGCGACAACATGCCCCTTATGAATGGGACAGGCAGCAAAACGGATAATTCAGGGCCTGATGCTGATGGTAACAGTATACCTGACGGATGCCAGGCTCCAAGTGTAAATAATATAGGAAACATCATAATGAAGGAGGGGG
>WALR01000021.1 GCA_015522765.1 Candidatus Woesearchaeota archaeon
CGGCAATACTGCAGGGAGGGAAAACGAGACAGATGACCGCCGGCATAAGCATGAGCGCCCCTGAAAGGGCAAGCCCCCACGACTGGATAAAACAGGAAAGAATAAGGGTGTATGATAACAAGGTAATAATCTACATAAACAACCCCGAGTGGGCGATGTTCACAAACACGAACTCCATGGACCCTGTCCTGGACGAAACAGCCAACGCAATAGAGATTGTGCCAAAAGGGGAAAAAGACATACATGTAGGGGACATAGCGAGCTATAAGTCAAGGTCAGGCGGAGTGATAATCCACAGGGTAATAAAAACAGGGACAGACGACAAAGGATGGTACGCAACATTCAAGGGGGACAACAACCCCGTAGCAGACCCTGAAAGGGTGAGATTCAGCCAGATAGAAAGGGTCGTCGTGGCAATCATATACTGAGCTTATTCTTTGCTCATTATGAGAAGGATGGCGATTATAAGAAGTATGGGAAGCTTATAACTGACAAGGTAGTTTCCAAAGGGAATCATCCCCGCATAATCAAATAGAAGCGCAACAATAAGACCAAGCCCCACTCCTCTCTTAAAACTGCTCATAACACCAAAAAGGAACTACTCCTTAATATTATTTTCTATGTTGCGTATGAAGGAACCAGTGTGAGAATACCATTGATATGCAAAGACTTCAATATTGAATACATTAAAATATTTGATATGTTCAGAAGGAAAGGGTGGTCATTCTGAAAAGCTTAAATATCCCTATCCGCAAAAGAGCAGCACTATTTATACCCCATAAGTGCATTGCCAATGTAGCCCTGGGGGATGATGTTGGAGGACTCTTCAAAGGCATTGTCATTGATTAATTCTGCAAGCTTCTCCACGCCCTCTGATATAATTGTATTAAGCTCTGTTACCTCTGTAAAGGTCTTATGAAGGGCGTCACTTGCCTTGGGCATGTACTCCCTCTTGTCAATTGCTCTGGCATACACCTCGTATGTTGTGCCGAGATGGGTGCTCATAAGAGTTGCCTTCATCGCAATCATGCTCGACAGGTCCTCTGAACGCGTGGATATCCTCTCAAGGTTATAGGCTGAGTTAATAATATTAACGAGGAAATTAAACTTTTCCCTTCCAACAGCGGAGACCTCTGCGAGGTCGTTAACCGCCCGCTCCTCATTAATCACCTTGAGTATGCCCTCATAGTCAATCCTGCCGTCAGGGGAGACAACTGAATAATCCTTATTAAAGTGCCTGTTGTAATTTGAGACACCCCTGCTGAGCATATTACCGGCTTTATCCACAAGCTTGTCAAGTGACTGAAGCTCCCTTATCCTGCCGTCGAGGTACTTTCTCAGCCTGTTTACAAGCTCTGTTGAGGTGTTAGCCTCCTGGGAGGATACAAAAGCAAGGGCGTTCATCTTATCGGACAGCTCCTTAAACACCTCAAGGGGAGGCCTTGAATGGGACAAACCAAGAACATCTTTTAGCTTATAAAAAGCAATCTCGCCAATCCCTGCTCCTCCTCCTCTCACATTGGTTATTTTTTTAAGCTCATCGGACAGCTCAACAATCCTCTCGGAGAGCTCCTTTATCTTTGAATAGTTGCTCCTTATACGCCTGAGATGGGGAGTTACTAAATCCAGGTCAAGATTGAAAGGGGAAGAAGGGGAACTGCTGAATGAGGCAAGCTCATCAGTGCTCCTCAGTTTTGTCTCTGGAGGATTTTCGTAAGAGGAAGGAGCGGTTTCCTCGGTAATGCTCTGGGCGGGTTTTGGCGGGAGATTCCTGTTGTCATGGCTGGCCCCTCTTTTATTCTCAACAGGAGGACTGACCCTTCTGTAAGACATCCTGTCTTGTCCTCTCATAGTCTCAGGAATCCCTCCTGGCCGCCTTTGGGCAGTTGGAACACTATGCCATTGCTTTGGGTTAAAAGAGGAGCCAGAGTTCCTTCTATAAGCGACATCCTTAATATTCCTCATAACATTCCTCCTTCTCCTCTCTGCATCATTCATTAACTCTTCTAAATCCGCTTTATCAACCATCTGAATCCCCCCTCAAGATTTAACCAGACTAATCAGCCCCTCTTCCAGAGGTGAACTAGTAAGAGAGCCATCATTTGGATTTGCAATGGAAAAGTAGATGTCATTCTTGGGAAGATAAAGTGAATTCAATGCGCCTGAAGAAGAATACGCCAGCTCCTCTTCATAGGGCACATCATTAAGACCGCAGCCCCCCTTCTTATGGCTGTCCTTTCCGTCAGAGACGGCAAGATTATAAATGCGGATAGCAGTGTAAATAATAACCCCGTATTTCAAAATCTTAAATCCCGTCTTTAACAAGCCCATAATTATCACTCTTCCATGCTTTACGGCATTTCAGCCAGTCATTGCCGCGGGAAAGCAGACAGCAGGAGGCATCACCGCCTCTTTCTCCTCTCGTGGATGTACTTTTCAAGCAGGTAATCCCTTGCGTTGTAGTAGTACTTTTTCAGTTTTTTAAGCCTGCTTTCGTCCTCCTTTTTCTGCAGTCTAAAAACCTTCCTTGCACATCTCTTAGCCGAGTCCACATAATCCTCAAGCGTCTTTGAGTCGCACCCGCACTTCATATAAACATTAATGGGGCGCTTCTTCCCGCTCCCTGAGTCATACAAAAACACCCTCTGGAAGCCGTTAACCACCTCTCTTTTTACACAGAGGTTGTAGGGCTCCTGGAAGTAGCCCTTCTCAACAGGGATGCCCCTGTATTTATCATGGGAAAATATGCTCTTAATCCCTACAGCATCGCCGATGTAAGCAGATGCGAATGTCCACATTGCTATTAGCAGTACCAGCCGCCTATGCCTATTCATCATTATATATGCCAATACTGCAGAGGATGCAAAAGCAATTAAAACAGTTAAGCAGAGAACAACGGATAATCTCCAGAATAAATGAAAGGTATATGCAGCTCTCAGTAAACAATCTTAAAATCAGGGTACTCTCCTGTAAATTTTTCGTATTTAACATTTATTTTATCAACCACTGAAAGGGGCGGGCCCTTCCCTACCTCATGGATAAAGGCTTTTATCTTAGCAGGAGAGCCCTCTGCCACAATCTCTACTTTTCCGTCACCCCTGTTCCTCACAAATCCTGTAATGCCCAGCGCTTCTGCCCTCTCACGGGTGAATACCCTGAAGAACACCCCCTGCACCCGCCCGCTCACAATAATATGCACCCGGAACATTTTTGCCGCCTCATCCATATCAACAGTATATCCCCAATATTTTTATTGTTTGTCCTTAATTCAGGGAATATTTAATGAGAGACAGCCAACACTGATTATGTAAAAGTAAAACTTTATTAAACCTGATTGTTTCAGGAGAATCATGGTAAGAATATTACATTTTGTTAAAGAGCCAGAAGTCAGGAAATACAACATTCAGAATATTAAATTTGAATTGGAGATTAATGAGCATGTATTTCCTCCGTCTCCCCATGGATTATTTTTTGCCGGGAATATGAGAGTCAACGAAGGAGAATCAGTTATTGATGTCGGGACCGGCTCAGGAATTCTGGGGATCCTGGCGGCTAAGCTAGGGGGCAGGGTTTCCGCCACTGATGCTGACAGGGACGCTTTAAATTTAGCAAGGAAAAACGCAGCAAGGAATAATGTCAGCATCGATTTTCAGCAGGGAGAGTATTTCGCGGGTTTCAATGGAAAGTTTGATGTTATCACTGCAAATCTCCCCCAAGAGATTGTTCATGAGAGTTACAAGGAAGCAATCGGCGAGCAATTAACAAGAACCATCGACGGAGGCCCAGAGGGGAATAAACAGGTTTTGCATTTCCTTGATTTAGCAAAACAGCATATGCATGGGAAGTCACGGATTTATTTGATTGTCTACACCCTCTCTAATTATACCCGAACACTTAGAAAAATAATTGAGAACTACAACGCCCGGCTTATTGCCTTTAATACAGGGCCCACCAAAGAATTCGTGGAGGACCACATTGAGTGGTACAAAAGATTAAATGAAACAGGCAGAATCAAAATATTTAGGGCTGGCGAGAGGTGGATGGCCCACGAATATCTTTTTGAACTAACCATGAAATAACCGGTTCTGTTTGATGGCCGGCAATAAAACTTATATATCTTCCTTTATACCAGGATAACTCATGGCACGATGGTATACTAACACCCCGGAAGTGCAATTCCCAGACTTATTTTTTGAGGTAAGCAATGGTTTACAATATTTGGTAGAACACTACGGGATAAAGTATACAAAAGGAGAATTATGTCTTATGAGGCAAAGGGCCCTTCGAACGCTACGAAACCTCGGAATCACCCAGGAAACTTATAATCCTGTTAAAGATTATCTTATTAAATTTGAAGCAGAGTTTACTGAAGTTAATAGGATGTATAAGACCTACCACTCCTCTGCCGACATCAAATCCAAAGGCTCTCTCTGAGCTCAATCCTTCAATCACGCACTTTGGAGTAGAACCTTAACCTGCCCAATTTACAACTTCGCAATCCTGCCCGCGTCAGTGAGCTTCAGGCCCTCTTCCACAGTCACCAAATCCATATCTTTAAGCCCGTCAATCGCCCTGTAAAGCATGGCAGTTGACAGCTCAATCTTCTTTGACAGGTCGCTTATACTTGCGTATTCCCCTGAATCAATATACTCCAAAACCTTTTTTTCGCTCTCCGTAAGCTTAAAGCTCAGTCTTGGCAGATAAATAACAGAG
Organism: Candidatus Woesearchaeota archaeon; assembly: GCA_015522765.1. Classification (GTDB taxonomy): domain Archaea; phylum Nanobdellota; class Nanobdellia; order Woesearchaeales; family WALR01; genus WALR01. Next base: position 4,714 of record WALR01000021.1, read on the forward strand.
TTTCTGTCTTCCTCAGGGTTGTAGGCTATCTTTCTTACTCTGTCATGCCTTGCATAAGCTGCAAACAACAGGCCTATCGCCTTGGTTTTCCTTCCGGAGGTGATATTTACATAAATACGGTCTTCTTTTGGCTGCATATCTATTATCTCGACACATTTGGAGGCGACGCTTACAATATCATAAACATCGGTCTTTACAACCTTAACCTCAATAACCCTGCCTAAGGACTCATTGATTATCCTAAGGCTCTTCTCCTGTTCTTTGCTTGGGTGTTTGTCAACTAAGAGCACCAAACGCTCAGGCCCCAGCCGGGTAGTTGCCAATATCACCGGCTCAGGATTATACAGAGTTGCTATTAAAACCTTTTTTCCCATGGTGTCACATGTAAAAGAAAGCTCATATATATAACTTTTCATATATGTGAGAAATAACCCCTGTTTACATCTTTTTCAATCGTTAAGTATAAAATTATATCAATTAATAGAAATGTTTAAATATAAGTAAATCTTTCCCATTCAGGATGAAAGGCTACAACTCAACAACCCAGTTTGTTCAGGACTACAGGCTTTACATGGCGGCAAAGAAGATTGATCCCGGGAGGGAGGGAGAGACCATCACCTCCTACCTAAAGAAGAGGGTTAAAAGGAGACTCTCATCGGCTTCAGCCAGGTTTAAAGCAATGCTGAAGAAGAGAGGCTACTCAACGGATGATTTAAGAATAATCGCCACGCATGATTACCTGAAAGACATTCCAAGCCTGGAGTTCTTTATCAAAGAGTGCTTTGCATTAAATTATGCAGGCCCTGCCCATTATAAGAAATTATTATCGAGCAATGCCTTCAGGAGCGGAAGGCTGAAAAGATTATACGAGTTTGTCCCGCCGAAGATAGAAACCAAAACAGAGTTTGTGAGGTTTATCAAGGCGAGAAAGGGAATCCCGAAATCCGAGCTTACCGCTGTAATGAACCAGTTATGCAGGAAGAACTGGAGAAACTGGCTTAACGAGCTAATAGACAAAGGCAGAATTCAGGAGCAGGGAAACAGGTGGTTCGCATGATTTACAGCTCATACATGCAGGTTGCTAAGGACATAAATTACATGGAACAATTCGGCGCTGACGAGGGACGCGGATTTTACGGCTCTTATTATGAGCCGGGAGAATATGTCGACAGAAGAACAATTAACAAGCTGAAGAAAGAATGGACGAAGCATGTCAAGGAGAAGTACGAGCTGACCAAAAAGAGCAAAGGACCGCTGGGCAGATTCCTGGCAGCATATCCTTTAAGGTTCAAGGAGTTTTGCGTTCTGCTGGACCTGATAGAGGAGAATAATGAGAGGAGCGATTTTGAGATTGACAACGGCATGAAAGAAGGGAAAGACATTTTTAAGAAGCACAGGGTAAGGTACGAGTCCAGCCAGCTCAGAAGATTCGGGCTCGTCTATAAAATAGTGAATCCCTTAAGGCCGATGAAAACGGTTTATGAAGTTTCCTATAAAGCACAGCTGGCGCTCAAGAACAGAAAATACACTGACGAATACAGGCAGCTGGACATGGCCCTGGAGGAAGAATCAAAAAGGAACTCGCCCGACGAGCTTGACAGCCTCTACTATGTTAGTGAGCCGGAAGCAGACCTCAGCGACCTTGTTGCGCCGAGGGAATTAAAAGAAAAGCTGAGATCAGCGCTTTCAAGAGAGACCAAAAAAGAGCAGATATTCAGAAAGTGGGGCTTTGGAAAGGTCATCAAGTACGGAAGAGGCACCACCCTGAATTTCAGAGGGCCCCCTGGCACAGGAAAAACCCTTGCGGCCCATTGTATTGCGAAAGAGCTTAACAGGAAGCTGCTGACAGTAAGATACGACCAGCTGCAGAGCTCTTTTATCAGCATGACCGAGAAGCATATCCATATGGTCTTTAAGATTGCCAAGACAAAGAACGCTGTCTTATTCTTTGACGAAGCAGACGCCATCGCATTGAACAGGAGCGGCCTGCAAAGAAGCTGGGAGATGAGCCAGGTGAACACCCTGTTAAAAGAACTGGAAAGATTTGAGGGGGTCTGCATATTCGCGACGAATCTCGCCGAGAAATACGATCCTGCATTTGAGAGAAGGCTGACAATGCACATAGACTTTAATCTGCCGGATACTGCTCAAAGAGTAGAAATACTGAGGAAAGTCCTTCCAAAGAAGGCGAGGGATAAAGACTTATCACTTGAAGGGTTGAACCTGGAGGGGCTAAGCGGGGGAGACCTGAAGAATGTGGCGTTAAACGCCGCAGGAATAGCCGCGAAGGAGGACTCAGAGAAAATCAGAAGGAGCCACATCGAGGAAGCCATCCGTATCGTCAGGTCCGGCAGATACGCTGAGAAAGACGGAGAGGCGACCTACCTGGGATAAGAGGCAGGATGATGAAAGGAAGATTTAAATAATCTAGAATGGTGCATTTCATGATGGAAGAGCAATTAAAGAAAGAGGGGCGAGAAAATGACTAATGGAGAAATAGAAAAAAGATTATGGGATGTAGCCAACAAATTAAGAGCTAATTCTAAATTAAGTGCTGCTGAATATTCAACCCCTATCCTAGGTTTAATTTTTTTGAGGTATGCTGATTTCAAATTCACAAATAAGCAAAAAGAATTTGAAAAGAAAGCCGAAAAAATAGGAAGAAAGATTGGTAAAATTGATTATCAGGCAGAAGGTGTTTTATATTTACCAGAAAAAGCAAGATATTCCTACTTGCTTAATCTGCCAGAAGGTGCCGATATTGGTCAAGCAATTAATGATTC
>WALR01000022.1 GCA_015522765.1 Candidatus Woesearchaeota archaeon
ATGTGTATAAGAGACAGGAGAAGGAGTCTTCTTAGTCTGCCAGGCTTAAAAGTCCTGACAATCCCAATAATATTCATTTTCATATATGCACTCCTGAATTCTGTGATGACAGCTGCAGGCAACACAAAGATATTTGAGGGGCAGGTGAGAGACGGGGGCGTTGCTGCAACAAGCTACGGAAACTTTACCCTGAGCTTCTCAAAAGATAAGAAGAGTATAGCGCTCAGCAATAAAGGGGAAGGAGCAGTCGTGGGAATAGGTGAATGCAAGAATTCCAATCTTTACAGGTTCTGCTACAATGGAAAGAAGGATGCCGGCCATGACTACCAAAGGGACATAGAGATATACAAAGCACAGGTGTCCATATATTTAATAGGCCCCTCTGTCAGCGTAGAACACCTCTTTGAACCCCCCCTTATTCCTGCCCAGTCATCAAGAGGAGTAATAAGGCTTATAAACAGGGGCAGCGGGAAAGCAGAGAACCTTGTCTATCAGGCGGTAATGCCCTCTTTCTCTATGATTAAGAAAGCCAACACCTCAAACATAGAGATCTACCAGAACACTATCCACTGGGAAGGATTTGTTGATGGGGATTCTGTGAAGGATGTTGATTTTCTTTTTATGCCCCTAAAGAAGACGGATTACAACGCGACATGGAGAATAAACTACACCTTCTCCACAAAGAAATATGCTAATAACGGAACATTCAATGTAAAAACAGGGGAGCCGTTCTCACTTACCCTCAGCGTCCCCAATAATGTGGGTGTAGGGGGATCCTTTAATATAACAGCCTCATTTAAGAATAACTATGAAGGTTTCCTCTACATAAAAGATTTTTCCTTAAAAATCCCTCAGGGGATAACCCTTGAGAAGAGCCCGCTTGCCTATTCAGAGTCTCACACTGACAATGGGATGAGTGTATTCTCGCTTGAAGCGGTAAAGATAGAGGGGGGAGCCACTGCGCAGTACATATTCACTTTAAAAGCTGCCTCTGCAGGGAAAAAGACTATTTATTTTGAGGCAGGAAGCCCCTCATTCTCAGGCTCAGAGGTTGATTACAGGTATGCTGTAAATAAGAGCGTTCAGGCGGGACTATCAAACATCTCATTAAGCATCAACCTCCCCTCTAATTTCATCGTTAACGGGGAGAGCGTGCCCTTCTCCATATTAATAAGGAACCCGAACACCAAAACTTCATTTAAGAATGTGAGGGCGGAGACTTATGGAGCGGCGCCCTACTCCAGCAACGAGCTGCTTACTTTGGGAGAAGGCTCGAATGAGACAATAACAAAAGGATGGATAAGGCCGAATAATGTTAAAACATTGACCAAGAGATGGATAAATGTTACGCTTACCTACTACTCAGAGGACGGAAAAAAATTTGTTGGGCATTATGCGGCGCCTTTAACCTTCAGCCCTAGAGAATCAGGGCTTAATGTGACCAGGAAATACACAGGCGAGCTAAGAGCAGGAGGAAACATCACGATGAGCGTGTGGATTGAAAACTTGGGGAACCATGACACTGTTGTGTCTGCAGAGGAATCCCTTCCCTATGATTTCACTGTTATTGAGGGGACCACAAAGAATACCCTTGCAATAAAGAGCAAGGAGAAGGTGTTCTTTTACAGCTACAAGATACACATACCATTTAAAACAGCGAATAAAAAGAGGGTCATAACGACAGAGATGAAAGACCTCAAAGAGGAATACACCACCTCAAATTCAAAAGAGTACACTATTGCTTCCCTGCCCAAACCAGAGGTGGGAATAACCTCTTATTACCGCTCGCCGAGACTATTCTCTGATTTTAATATTTCCATAAATCTCAAAAATAAAGATAAAAGGGCTATTGAGGATGTAGTTGTCTCCCCTGAGATAAAAAAGGGTTTCGCCTATGTGAAGCCAACTGAAAGAAGGATTAAGAGGATAAACCCCGGTGAGAATAAAACAGTGGTGCTGAGATTAAGGATTCTTGGCGTGAAGGAGACAAAGAGCAGGGAGCTCTCTGGTTTAGTCCTTAAATTTAATGATGAATACGGCAACACATACACCAGCGGGATAAATGCCATTAATATCAGGATTAACGGCTCCTCCAGTGAGAAGAGAGGGCTGATTCTCTCTTTGGGGGTTGAAAATGCCACTTACAAGGGGAACAACTCCCTGCAGTATAGTAATGGCTGCTACCTCATTAGGGAGGGCTCAAAGATTGCGCTGACTCTGAATATCACAAACCCGTCCGAGGAAGACGCTGAGGGGATGGCTCTTCTCAAGTCAAACCAGGAGCTTTTAAAATCCTCTTTCTTCTCTTTGTCAGCCGGGACGAGGAGGATTGGCTATACATTATCTGCAGGGATGAACATGAGTGTAAGAGCCGAAGCAGACTACTCTTTCAATGATGAGAACAGCGGCTTATTAAGCTCGTCAAATGGGATATGCATTAATGTAAAGAGGATAGGAGGCCCCTCCAAGAACACGAGCAGCGCCATAACCGTAAATGAGACATTCAGTAAAGAAGAGAAGGCCGTGAAAGAACACAATGAAAATGTTAGGGTGGTCCCCAAGAATAAGAATAAAGAATCCGGTGAGGGGGAATCAGTACGAACAATTAAGGTGAAGAAGATAAATAAGAACAGTAATCCCCTGGAGAGATTTGTTTCTGCAATCCTTCGCTTTGTGAACAGCATAGTAGGTTAATAATCGGCGCTCCCACCGACATATTTATAAATTAACAGGGCATGTTTAAGCTTATGGCAGAGGTGGATTTCTACCTGTACGACATAACCTACAGGGTAGAAGGGGAGAAGCCCGTAATTGAGATGTACGGCAGGACGGATAAGGGGCAGCAGATATGCCTGATTAATGACTCTTTCAGGCCCTATTTCTATGCAGAACCAGAGAAGGGCAGCATAGCCAAGCTCATAGAACAGATTAAAGGATTAAGTGCAGAGGGCAGGGTCATGGGAAGGGTTGTTGATGTCACAGCTGAAAAAAAGAAGCGCAACAAGGAGGAGATTGATGTTCTCAGAATTGAGGTAAACCTCCCCTTCGCTGTCCCGCTCATAAAAGAGAAGGTTGAGAGGTTAGAGGGGATCAGGGGGGTTTATGAGTATGATATTTTATTCAGCAGGAGATACCTAATAGACCACAGGATTATCCCTCTTAAAAAGGTGCGTGCCCAAGCCGAATTTTTCAATTCTAAAAAGAGGGTCCTGACTGCCAGGGCCTCAACAATAGAGGCGACAGAGGAGGATAGTCTTCCGCCGCCGAGAATACTCTCTTTGGATATAGAAACCTACAATCCGGAGGGAAAGGCGATTAATACAGCCCACCCCATACTTATGATAGCCCTCAGCGGGGAGGGGTATGACAAGGTCCTAACATGGAAGAATATTGAAGGCTACCAGGATTATGTTGAGGTAGTCAGTGACGAAGCAGAGATGCTTACCAGGTTCAAGGAGGAGGTAGAGAAGTATAAGCCGGACATCCTCTCTGGTTATTACTCTGATGGATTTGACCTTCCCTACATTAAGGAACGCGCCCGTATCAATAAGGTGAGACTCAACATTGGGCTTGACAACTCAGAGATAGCCATTCAGGGAAGGGGAAAGTCCGCATTGATAAGGGGCATAACCCACATTGATGTTTTAAGGTTTGTGAAGAACTACTTGGCAAGAACAATGGACACTGACAGCTATGACTTAAGCAGCGTAGCAAAAGAGCTTATAGGCGAGAAAAAGGACGATGTGGACATAGAGAAGCTTTATGAGGCATGGGATAAGGGCAGCAGTAAACTCGCAGATTTTGCAAAGTACAATCTTAAGGATGCAAAGATAACCCACATTCTCACAAAGAGGATTCTTCCGAATCTCATCGAGATGGTTAAGATGGTTGGTATGCCCCTCTTCGACATAAACAGGATGGGCTTCTCCAGGCTTGTCGAGTGGTTCCTAATAAGAAACGCCTATTTAAACGGCTACCTCTGCCCCAACAAGCCCTCCCACACTGAGACAAGGGAGAGACTCTCCGAGACATATACAGGCGGCTTTGTGTACGAGCCTACTCCTGGATTATACAACAAGATAGCTGTCTTTGACTACAGGAGCCTTTACCCCAGCATAATCGTCTCCCACAATATAAGCCCGGACACGCTTAACTGCGATTGTTGCAGGGGGGAGGCCGATCCTGTTCCTTTTGACGATAAGGAAAGGAAGGTGTGGTTCTGCAAAAAAAAGAAGGGGTTCATACCCGGCTTATTGGAGGACATAATAAATAGGAGGGTGAGGATAAAGGAGATACTTAAAGCAAGGGATCCTGAAGATAAAGAGAATTTCCTCATAAAGGCAAGGGCGAACTCCCTTAAGATACTTGCAAACAGTTTTTACGGCTATTACGGGTTTTACGCTGCACGCTGGTACTGCATGGAATGCGCAAGGAGCGTAACAGCTTACGGCAGGCATTACATAAAGGCGGTGATAAAGGAGGCTGAGGAGAAGGGGTTCAGGGTGCTTTACTCTGATACAGACTCTGTCTTTCTCCTTCTTGGAGAGAAAGAAGAGGATGAAGCCAGGAGATTCATCAGGGAGATAAACATGAAGCTGCCGGGAATGATGGAGCTGGACTATCAGGGCTATTACAAGGCAGGGGTCTTCGTATCAACGAAAAGCTCGTCGAGCGGAGCTAAGAAGAAATACGCGCTTCTCAAGGAGAATAACGAGCTTATCATCAGGGGCTTTGAGAGCATAAGAAGGAATTGGTCATTAATAGGTAAAGAGGTTCAGGAGAAGGTATTGAGGATGGTCCTCTCAAATCAGAAGGAGGAGGCGCTCAATTATGTCAAGGATGTAATAAAGATGGTGAGATCAGGCAAAATGAGCATAAACAAGATGGTGATAACCACCCAGCTCCAGAAGGACCCTGAGATGTATGACTCAAAGATGCCCCATGTAGCAGTAGCAATGAGGATGAAGCAGAAGGGAATGGCTGTAGGCCACGGAACAATGATTAAGTTTGTTATAACAAGCGGAAAAGAGAAATTAAGGGATAGGGCGAGGATGGTTGAAGAGGCAGAAAACTACGACCCCGATTATTATATCAACAATCAGATACTCCCCAGCGTAACGAGGATATTTGAGGCTGTCGGTATGAACATGGAGGAATTAGAGGAGGATAAGAAACAGTCCGACCTCAAGAGATTCTTCGGGTAATTTAATAGACCACATTTAATTCTCGGGTCCAACAAGCCAGACAGATTTATCATTTGCGACTACCCGCACAGCCGAGTTTATAGCCAGCTTCCTTGTTTGCGGCTTTTTAATAAACGAGGGGATTATTAGGGGGACTGCCTGGAAGGTAGAGGGGTGGATAACCTTGATTACAGGCCTCATGCTCACAATGTTCGTTGAGGAAATCTGAACCCTTACAAAGTCTTTACACTCCTTAAGGTTAATAGTGATGTATGCGGCTGTGTCAAGCCCTCTGGCAAGAAGCCTCCTTGAGTTGCATGAGACAACCTTAAGGAAAAAATCCCTTTTTATGCCCTCACTCTCCTTCCGCATAATAATCTCGCCATTTGAGAAGGGCGGCAGTTCGAGGAGGATGTTCACCCTGTAAAGCCTCCTGCTATGCACCCTGTCAAAAGACTGCAGACGAGGGCTCTTCTTAAGCGTGGCATTCAGCACAGAAGCCATCTTTAATGAGAAGGATTGGAGCTTGTGCTGATTATCAAAGTAAAAGTCTACTCCCCGCCTCCCCCCACGCCCCTTGACGCTTACAATTTTAACTATATGAAGGCCGGCAGCAGACGCCTTTGAGGCAATGAAACCGGCAATTTCCCTCTCCCACGCCTTATCAGAAGACTCCTTCCTAAGCTGGAGTATGCCCTCATGAGGAATGGATTCCTCTTTCATTATTAATATAAATATCAAAAGCTTTTTATTACTTTTCATAAAACAACATTCATATCATTGGAGATGGACAATGAAAAATAAGAAAAGAAGCATCTGGAAG
>WALR01000023.1 GCA_015522765.1 Candidatus Woesearchaeota archaeon
CCTTATAACCCTCCTTTCTTTATCCGAGACTACAACCTCGCCACAATCATCTTTTATGGTTGCAAGCCTCCTCCTGTCTTTGAGGGGTATGAGAAATATCTTTGTTCTTTTACCCCCTGACTTAAGAATCACGCTTTCCTTTCCCTGGCGCACAACCCTTCCATCCTCAGGGTTTACATAGGTGTACCTTAGGTATTCTCCTTTTTCCAGTAAAACCCTCACCTCTCTCTTTCCTTTTGAGGTAGTTGCGACAGCCTCATCTGGATACGCCCTGTTTTCCATATTATTGGCCTCTTAAATCATCCAACATAACTCATCTTCTTCTTTTCCTGAATGTCTGCTGCCTTCTGGCTTTCCTTTATTATGCCCCTTAGCTTATCCTCAAATTTAGATGCTGTCTCCTTTAATGGCTTATAGTCAACATTCAGGGAGAGGTATTTATCAAGCGCCCCGATTATATTCGCTGCCGCATGGCTGTCAGGCAGATTTGTGTGGGTGTCGCTGAATATGCAAGTTACAGGAACATCAGCCATTACAAGAACAGTTGCGGTAACACCTATGATTATCCCCTCGCTTAACGGATTTATCCCAAGCGCCTTAAGCTTCTTTGCCGCTCCCTTATCCTTAGAGAAATAATAGGTTTTTGAGCTGTTCTCATCACTTGAGCCGACCCCCTCGACACTTATTATCTCCCTGGCCTTCACCATCTTCACAAGTTTTATTATCGCATTTGTTACCTCCCATTCAATCCCCTGCGACATCGTAACGAAGTGGAGGATAAGCAGCTTATTCTCCTTGTCGTAGAATAAGCCTATCGGCTCGACGAGTTCATTATTATGGACCGCGACCATCGGCTGCAGCCCGTCTATGATAATACTGCCGACTTTCTCGCACTTGAGATGGTCTATCAGAAACTCTGTTGTTACTGTCCCGACCACGCCGTATCCCGGGAAGCCTTCTATAATACGCACACCAGCCATCTTTTTAGTGAGTCTTATCTCCATCTAAATCCCCTCCATAGTTTTATTTGCAATCTCATTGTTCCCCTCATCTTCCTCATCTCCCTCGTCGTTCTTTGCTTCAGGCAGTAATTTCTTCCCTAAATACACTGACAGCGTAAGAACTCCATAAATAAATACAAGGTCGATGAGCACCCATTTTGTGAGCTCTAAGCTCCCGTATGTCCATACAACAGCTATGAATGATAAGAAGTAGATTGGGGTCGGCGCTGCAAGGTTAAAGGTAATCCTCGCAGGAAATTTGTGCTCAAATGAGACATATGTTATGAATACCCCGTAGCTGAATGTCAAGAGCACAACGGCGAATTTTGACCAGGTGAAATGTATCGATGACTTAGTAAATATATATCGCATCATGCTGGCGGATATCCAGAAGAGGCTTATCCCGTTGCTGAGTGCCGTGTTCCACCCGAGCTTTTCTTTTTTATGCTCGTCGAAGTAAATCTCCAGTATGAACCATATTAGGACAATAGGTGCAAGAATCCATATAACGCTCTTATCCTTGAATGGGCTGGCGAATATCTCGCCGAATCCTCTTAATATCTCAATATACCACTGCATACATTATCACTCCTGATTAATCTATTTATATTTATCGATTGGGTTGGTTGGGCATCACGCCTTAGAATATAATCCTGAAAATGATAATGATTACTATGACAACCCCTATGAAATATTTCTCAGAGAGAATCCCCCTTTTTGCATCATACCATCCATTTGTGGATGTAGGTCTGAATATCCCTGTTTTTATAGTCCTGTTTGAAAACGGCGCGAGGGGGGAAACATCATGTATCGTCAGATAATCCTGGATTATATGGGTAGCGTAGGGAATAACCGTCATGAAGAAATAATCCCTTTTTATCGTGCTTAATGCCAGCCCCATGGGGATCCCAATTAGGAGTAACCCGGCGGGCTCCTCAATCCATGTTCTCAGGTGGTTGAGAGGCTTTCTTAAGTGCCTCCCAATAAGCTGGTTTAGGTCCAGAGCCACCCCAAACATTAAAGAAAAGAAGACTATCTCCTTTATGGAATTATTCTTATTGAACAGGCTGAATAATAAAACGAACGACGCAAGGAAATGGTTGTATTTGTTCATGGGCATTCATTTGGGGCGGACAATAAAAACCTTTCGGTATGCAGGGTGCCCTGCATATAAGAGGTGCAAGCGAAACTTATAAAAACAGTTGTAATAGAATCAAGGAGAAAAGGTGTTTTTATGGTATGCAAATGGTTTGAGGTATGCCCTATAAAGAGATTCACGGAGGAGGGTAAACTCCCCCATAAATGGGTAGAGAAATACTGCTTTGGGGACAATACAGCATGCGTAAGGTACCAGATGGAGGAGAAGGGACAGCCCCATCCGGATAATATGCTGCCTGACGGGAGCATCGATGAATCATTGGGTTAATGAATATGGAATCATCAGAGGAGACGCTGAGGAAGCTCTCATTGGAGGCGGAGCAGTGCAGGAGATGCCCCCTCTGGACTACCAGAAGAAGGGTGGTATTCGGAGAGGGACCCGTAAATAGTGTTGCTATGATGATAGGTGAAGCGCCGGGCAGGGAGGAGGATCTGACGGGAAGGCCATTTGTTGGGAAGTCAGGCAGACTGCTGACAGAGATGATGGAAAGCGCAGGCATAAGCAGGAGCGAGGTCTACATCACAAGCCTCTTGAAGTGCAGGCCTCCCAATAACAGGAATCCAATGGCCTCAGAGATTAAGATGTGCGCCTACTTCCTGGACGAGCAGTTGAGGGTAATCAACCCCTCAATCATTCTGCCTCTTGGAAAATTCGCCTCAGAGAATATGTTCCTTAAGTTCGGCCTCTCCTTAATGCCAATAAGCAGGGCGCATGGAAAACCATTCGAGATTAGCAGAGGTAAGGTAATTATCCCCCTTTATCATCCTGCTGTCGTCGCATATAATCCTAATATGAGGGGTGTTCTTGAGAAAGACCTCCTCTTTGTTTCAAAGATTATTAAGGATAAGAAGGCTGGCTTATAGAGGATTAACAGCCATTCAACCAGGAGGATACCTTCGTCATTAATGTTTTTCTCTTATTTATCATTGGATTCTTAATCACCATCTTTATGAGGGGTATAATCTTATCACTAATCAGATATCTAATCTTTTTTATTTTATCCCTGGTCTCTTTATTTTTTATAATTGTGCGGGCGGCATTCCTCTCTATCTTCATTAGTGGGGAGCCATTACCATTATCTTTTCCATTACCATTATCTTTTAAGAGTTCTACGAGCTCCTCTGCCAGTTGAATGCTTTTCTCCCTCTCAGCCCTTGCTTTTTTTATTGACTTATTCTTTGCGTTCTCAATTCTTTTTTTATCTTCCTCGCTCATATGGCTGTGTTTTTCCTCTCTCTCAGGGGGCAGGAGGAGCCTCGCGCATTTAACCGCTGACTTCAAATTCCTCAATGGTTCCTTCATTATTTTAGCATATCCCTCTGTGTACTCCGAGGATTCAAGAAGATGATATATCTCGATTAAACCATCAAAGAGCTCGTCGATAATCCTTATTATTAAGATAAACTGGCCGGTATAACTCTCTTTTAAAGCAGGCGGAATATTCTTAGCTAGATGTTTAAGGGAGGCATCTGCGCTGTTATTAAGCTCCATTAATCTCTTCTCAGCATCCTTAAGGGCTGCTTCAAGAACATCAAGCCACGCGTACTTCAGCTCTTTTACAGAGTGCATCGCTGTCATCCTAGCTCATTCTTTTTATTACTGTTAATTAAAGCTCCATCGCAAATGCGGCTATCATAAGAAAGAACCCTTCTATCACGAATATGATGTAGTACATCCATCCCTTTATGAAGCTAAGCTCAAACCAGTCCGGAACGCCGCTCATATGCTTATGGAGGGACTGGAGGACGCCTACCCCCAGGAATATGAAGCCGAGAAGGAATGTCCACCAGCCTACAGCGTTGCTGTTTGTTATCTCGCTTATGGAGTCTATTAAGAGGTAAAATCCTAGGGCGGCAACCAGGTAGCTGAATATTTCTATTGGCAGGAATGAGAGAGCTGCCCATTTAGCATTAACAACCCCCCACTTGTTAAGCAGGGGCAGGGCGCCCATTGCAATGACTGCTATGCCCACGAAAAAACTCAGCCAGTCCTTTCCTTCCATCATTTTGAAAACCTCTTTTTGTTTGTTTTATCGTGCTGGGGGGGCTTAATCGGCCGCTCTCACTCCTCGTATGTCTGTTTCTTCTCCCTTGTATATCTCTTTTAGGTCATCTTCCGCTCCCTTTAATAGTTCGCTTATTCCCTTTATTACCTCCGTCTCCATCACAGTAGGTATGATAAAGTTCTTCTTTGCCTCTTCGTTCTTCCTTGTTATGTCTAACAATATTTCGTATAACGCGAATAAGATGATGATATTCCTGAGGGCAAGCATTATCCCTGCTGATATTGCTTTCATATTCTCATCTGCCATATTTGCGTAATC
>WALR01000024.1 GCA_015522765.1 Candidatus Woesearchaeota archaeon
GCCCACTACCTCTCAAAGATATCCTCGAGGGAGGCGGAGTATTACAGGCACCGCGTCGCCCCTTCTTGGAATGAGAAGATGGAGCTACTTGAGTCGTCACTCAACGCCCACACCTTCCTTGACGCTATTGGAAGAGATGGAAGAAGAAAATGACTATGTCTAAGTCCGGGCTGGGGATACTCCTTTCTAAGCTTAGGGTTTTTGAGAATCCCTCCGCTGTCCTTGAGCAGTACCCCACCACGCCTGAGCTCGCCGCAGAGGTCTGCCACCTCGCATTTATGAGGGGAGACATAGAGGGGAAGAGGGTTGCTGACCTGGGGGCAGGCACGGGCATACTTGGAATAGGAGCCCTCCTCCTGAATGCGAAAGAGGTGTTTTTCGTCGAAAAGGATGAGGGGGCGGTAGAAATGCTCAGGGAGAACATAGCCAAGATAAGCAACCTTGCAGGGAGGGGAAAAGATATTGAAAAGAGGGCTAAAATAATAATACACGACATAAATGATTTTCATGAGAGAGTTGACAGCGTAATTATGAACCCTCCTTTCGGAATGAAGAAGAGGCACGCGGACTCCCCCTTTCTTGATAAGGCGCTGGAGATAGCCGATGTTGTTTATTCAATTCATAACAGCAAAAGCATGGGTTTTCTCAGGAGGAAAGCTTCGCGTTACGGCTTCGCCCTCTCAACATTCGGGGCGTCGCTAAAGATTAGGGGAAAGATGTCGTTTCACAGGAAGAGGATTCACACAATAAACACTCTAATCGCCTGCTTCGTCAGGGAATAGCGCTTAATACAAGAAATAGAAAATATTAATAAGAAAGCGCCCCTCTCAGCATTCATGGCTGAAAACACCGGGGGAAAGGAAGATAGGATAGTCGTCATTGACCTTGGGGGGCAGTACTGCCATCTTATCGCGAGGCGGGTCAGGGAGCTTGGTGTTTACTCTGAGATTGCCGAGCCATCTATTAATTCTTCAGATATAGATGCGTCGGTAAAGGGGATAATCCTGTCAGGCGGGCCGAGCTCTGTTTATTCGCCCGGGGCGCCTCAGATTGACAGGCGCATTTTTTCCCTGAACATCCCTATACTCGGCATCTGCTATGGCCACCATCTAATAGCTGAGGCTCTCGGCGGCGAGGTCAGCAGGGCGGAGAAGCAGGAGTACGGGAAGGCACTGCTCAGAGTGAGGAAAGGAAGCCCCCTCTTTGAGGGCACCCCAGATGAGCAACAGGTATGGATGAGCCACGGCGACTCTGTCTCAAGGCTCCCTGAGGGTTTTGAACTCGCCGCATCGACAAAGGACTGCGCCATAGCGGCAATGCAGAATAACAACATATTCGGAGTGCAGTTCCACCCTGAGGTTGTCCACACAACATATGGGAAAACAATAATAAGCAATTTCCTTAGGATTACAGGAGCAAGGAAGCAGTGGAGTGTGGAGAGGCAGCTAAGGGATATAAAGAGGGAGATAGTTGAGAAAGCTGATGATAAGAGGGTCTTCATGCTTGTATCAGGAGGGGTTGACAGCACTGTCGCATTTAAGCTGCTCATCGACACACTAGGCAAAGAGAGGGTGTTTGGGCTTCACATTAACAACGGATTGATGAGAAAGAATGAGAGCAGACAGGTAGCTGAATATTTCAGGGGCCAGGGCTACTCCAATTTTAATGTTGTTGACGCAGGGGATGACTTTCTGTCTGCGTTGAGGAGCATTAACAATCCCGAGGAGAAGAGAAGGGTGATAGGGGAGATGTTCCTGCGTGTCCAGAGGAGGAGCATGGAGAAGATGGGGCTCAACAGCGAGGAGTGGCTTCTCGGCCAGGGAACAATCTATCCTGATACAATAGAAACAAAGGGCTCAAAAAACGCTGACCTCATAAAAACCCACCACAACCGCATCCCGCTCGTGCAGGAGTTGATAAAAAGAGGGAGGGTGATTGAACCCATAAAGAGCCTTTACAAGGATGAGGTAAGGGCTTTAGGCAGGTTGATAGGTGTCCCGGAGAGGATAATAAGGAAGCATCCCTTCCCGGGTCCGGGGCTTGGCGTAAGGTACCTGTGCAGCAGTGGAGAAACGGATTTAGACGAGGAATTAAAGAGGAAGCTTTCAGGGAGGATCTCCTCATTAGCTATCATGAAGGAGAACGGCTACTCCGTGGAGGTGCTCCCGGTAAGGAGCGTGGGCGTGCAGGGGGACTCGCGCACATACAAGCATCCCGTCCTGCTTAGGGGAGTTATCGACTTTGCACTTCTCGGCGAGGTATCGACGGCTATAACGAATAGTGTAAAGGAAACTAACAGGGTGGTTGTGCTTCTGGGCTCCAGATGTGAGGGCCAGATTAGGCTTGTGAAGAGGGGGATAACAAAGGAGGGAATCGCTCTTCTGAGGGAGGCGGACAGCATAGTGTCCTCCAGCCTGTCAGAGGAGGATTACAACAGGATATGGCAGTTCCCTGTGGTGATGCTCCCCTTAAAATGCTCTGGCGAAGAAGGGGGCGGAAGCATAGTGCTGCGCCCGGTAATCTCAAGAGAGGCAATGACCGCAAACTTCGCAATACTGGAAAGAAAACTTTTGGATGAGATAACAGAAAAGCTCCTTAATCTCAGAGGCGTTGACGCAGTATTCTACGATGTGACTAATAAGCCTCCGGGAACAATTGAGTGGGAATAGTCCTATAAGCTGTGCATCCGGCTCATCCGAAGTAGTCCTGCATTTTAGCCCTTGCTTTTTTGCCCGCGTTCTTCTTCATGCTCTTCTTAATCTTCTTAATTGCAGAAGGAGTCTGTATCGCCCCGAATTCGTCCTCGTAACGCTTTATATTCTCTTTGAGTGCATTGAGGAACTCCTTCGTCTTCCAGGGGTCCATCATAACAACGCTGTGGTTTACAACCAGTCTTAACCCCCCGCCTGTAAGGTCGTTTCTTGGCGTGGTGCTTGTGAAGTCTATTATGAAGCGCAGGGGGTTATGAATCACTCCCACCTCTTCTGCAAAGAAGACGCCGCCATCATTTGTGCTTACCTTCATTCCGTTGAGTTCTTCCATTTATTTCACCTCTTGGTTTATACAGATAATGTTCTTTGAACCAGCCTTGCTTCACTCATTACATTCGTTACGCCGCGGCTGACATGTAAAACCTTGCGGTTTTGAGCCAGCCGCAACTCCGTTAACACTACGCCGCGGCTGATATGTAAAAATCAAAGATTTTTGAACCAGCCTTGCTTCACTCACTACATTCGCTACGCCGCGGCTGGGATTTGAACCCAGACGGGCTTGCGCCCACGGGCTCTCAAGGCCCGCGCACTACCAGATTATGCGACCGCGGCATGAATGTAATGAAATGCTGCGGGCGCGACCAAGAGGCAACTCTTGAGTATGCGACCGCGGCATGAATGTAATGAAATGCTATGGGCGCACTTTACTGCGCATCCCCCTTAATGTTATTAGGGGGCAGGAGCACTGGAACGCCCTCCTTAATAGGATAGACCTGCCTGCACTTCCCACAGTAAAGGGCTTTCCTGTCCTTAGTGTAGCTCAGCGCACCCCTGCACACAGGGCAGGCAAGCACCTGCAATAGCTCGTCTGATATGCCCCCTACCGAATCTTCTGCATTACTCATAACTCTCATCAACCAGCAAGGTTTACCTTCTCACTTAAAAATCTTTCCTGCAGATTTCGAAATAATTGCAGGTGTATAATTATGCAAGTCTAGAAATGTTTTTAAATAAACTCCCTATTCTATTTAACATGAAAGCTTTAATCCCTGTTGCAGGACTGGGAACAAGGTTAAGACCGCATACCCACACACTGGCAAAGCCGCTGATACCAATAGCAGGGAGAGCCGCCCTCTCATACATCATTGACCACATCTCAGGGTTTGGAATCAGGGATTTCATTTTCATCACAGGGGCTTTCAAAGAGCAGATTGAGGGATTCATAAAGAAGAACTACCCCTCACTTAACTCGGTATTCATCAATCAGGAGAAGCCCCTGGGCCAGGCGCATGCTGTGCTGCTCGCAGAAGAAACAATTGGTAATGACGAGTGCGTTATCTGGTTCTCTGATACGCTGTCTGACGCAGACCTTGGTTCTGCTAAGGGGAGGAACACAATTTATGTGAAGGAGGTTGATGACCCCAGAAGATTCGGTGTAGTTATAACAGATAATAAGGGACGAATCACAGATGTGGAGGAGAAGCCCAAGTCGCCCCGCTCAAACCTTGTCAATATCGGTGTTTACGCAGTTCATGATAGCAGGGAGATGTTCAGAAGCATAAGAAGGATGATTGAGGATAACAAGTCATTAAACGGGGAGTATTACCTCATGGATGCATTTAAGGAGATGATTCATTCAGGAACCGGTTTTTACGCCAAGCAGGTTGATGAATGGGAGGATTGCGGCACTCCAAAAGCAGTCCTCAGCTCAAACAGGCACTTCCTCTCCAGGAGGAATGTCAAGGGGGTAAAGATTAAAGGGGACTCCATAATCATTGAGCCCTGCTTTATAGGGGAAAATGCCGAGATTAAGGAATCGGTTGTGGGGCCTTTTGTCTCATTATCAGGCGGCGCGAAGATAGAAAGAAGTGTGATTAGGGAGTCTATTATAGGAGAAGATGTTACTATCAGGGATGCCGTGATAGAGATGTCAATTATAAGCAACCATTCAAGGGTTAACGGCAGGAGCAGACAGCTGAGCATAGGTGAACACTCTGTAGTTGACCTTATCTGAGGCGGCCATTTTGATTGCACTCGTTTCATCCATCAGGGATATTGCAGGCATGAATATAAGGGACAGCTTCCTTGAGAATTTTAAGCCTGCCAGGGAGATAGCCAGACTTGAGGGGAACCCTGTATTTCTCAACAGCACCATTTATCCTGAAAATGTAATTCTTTTAACATCAAAGAGGGAGCTCATTAACCTTGAGCATTATGAGGAGGAGATAAGAAGATTCTCGGATGAGAGGGGATTGGGCGCTCTTTCATTCATAGTTTTCCTCTCGAGGCATTCCTCTGCAAAGGGTGTTCCGACACTCTCCGCGCATGCGACCGGAAACCCGGGCGACGCACTTCTTGGAGGAGCCCCGCGCAGGTTATCCGTTGCGCCTGCCTGCCTCATAAAGAGGTTCCTCAATACAATAAAAGGATTAAAGGATATGGGTAACCTTAATGAGTTTGAGGTGGTTCAGGAGGCGACTCATCACGGTCCGCTCCTTGATTCCCCCTCCCTCTTCGTCGAGGTGGGTAGCACAGAGAAAGAGTGGAGGAGGAAGGACGCTTCACAGCTCATGGCTAATGCATTACACAAATTTCTTGCTTCTCTCAAGGGGGATTACCTCACCAATTGCGCTTCTTCCCTTGCTATTGGCGGACTGCACACCCTTCCCTCATTCAAGAGGGTAATCTTTAACTCCGGCTATGGCATAGGCCATGCCTTCCCAAAATATGCGCTTGCAGATGTTGATAAAGGGATGATTCTGCAGGCTATTGAGAGAACTGTTCCTGCGCCCGGAACAATAATCCTTGACTGGAAGGGGATGGGCGGCGAGAAGAACAGGCTGCTCGCGGTTTTGGAGGAGGTTAAAGTGGAGAGGGATGTTCAGCTGTTAAAAACAAGAGAGTTCAGAGAAAAACACATTTAGGCAGGATTGCCCAATTACTACCCGGCAAATAGAAAATAATTTAAACAGCCGATTTTTTCTGGTTTGATATGACTAAACAAACGATTAAGATACTCGTTGAGGGTGGGAAGGCGACAGCTGGTCCTCCTCTGGGGCCTGCGCTTGGGCCTATCGGCGTTAACATAGGCCAGGTGGTCGGCGATATTAACAAGAAGACAGAGTCATTTAAGGGGATGCAGATTCCAGTCAGCGTGATTGTTGATACAGACACTAAGGAGTTTGAGATAGAGCTTGGAACACCCCCTGCTTCTGCACTCATAATTAAGGAGGCTGGGATTGAGAAGGCCTCTTCAAATCCGGGCAAGGACTTTGTTGCGGACCTCAAGATACAGCAGATAATTAAGATAGCAAAGATGAAAGAGGGTGCTCTCCTCGGCAGGACGCTTAAGGAGAAGGTGAAGGAGATTATCGGGACTGCGAGGGCTATGGGCGTGATGGTTGAGGGGCTTAAGGCTGGAGAGGCGATAAAGCTCGTCAATGAGGGAAAGTTTGACAGGGAGATTAAGGAGGAGAAGACCGAACTCACAGAGGAGGAGCTCAAGAAGCTCGAGGCGGAGAAGAAGAAGCTTGCAGAGGAGCTTGAGAAGAAGAGGGAGAAGTATACTGCGACGGCTAATGAGATAATTAATGCAATGAAGGACAAGCCGAGAAACCAGATAAAGGCAAAGCTTATAGAGGCTGAGATTCCCGATGTTATAATTAACGAGCTGCTGCCTGAAGAGGAAGAGAAGGGCAAGGAAGAGGGCAAATAAGACTCTTTTTGCGTGAATCAACTTATTCTAGTGATGTTGAGCAGGAATAAACAGTAGATTTTTATATTACATATGATTACTTGCTCCTTGCAAGTGGTAAACATAAATCGTGATTCGGCCAGCAGGATGATGCAAACGAGAGGTGATACTGATATGGCTCCTGTTCTTGGTGGAGAAGCTCTGGAAATGATTACTAGCAATCCTGTTTCACTTAATACGCCAAGTCAGCAAAAAAAATATACTCGTCAGCCTGAAGAAGAAAAACAGAAACAGCTGAACGACGCCCGCCTCGTTGTGGGAGAATACGATAAATTATTATCTGCTCTGAATAATACTTCTGCAGGGGATATGCTGGGCTTATCAGATGGCAGGATAAACCCCTTCATTAATGCTCCCTTAATCTCCCTCGCATATACTCTTGCATCATGGAGCAATGAAAAGGCACCGCATGCACCTGAGGATGTTGCAAAGGGCATATCTATGTATATGGATTCTCCCTTGTTAAATTATGCACTGGGAATAATAAGCGGCGATAAAGTATCGTTTAATATAAAGGATAGTGCTTCCGAAACATATGAGAGGATTGCTAAATCCGCATTACTCTATTTAGTGAGCGACGCGTATTTTAAATTGAGCACCTCCCCTCTGAAAACCAGCATTAAGCCTGTAAGTCAAGAGGATACTGAACAAGTAAGATCTGAGGTTGACAGAGAAAGAAAGAGAATAATTGCAAGGACAAAGTGCCTTGATAATGATGGAAGCTATATTTTATTCCACACTGAACCAGGGAATCTTCAAATTCTTGAAGATGCTGTTAAGAGAGCAGAGGTTCATAAAGATGAACATGAGACAAAATCTGGAATGTCTGAGAGGGAAGCCTATGAGGAGCTTATACTAAGATATATCGGAAAACAGCTCACGACGCTCAGCATACTGAGGAGGAAAGAGCCTTATTTAACTGCTATGACGACAAATGAGGAGGAAGAAATAAAATATGATGCATTCATTTATGCTTTGACACATGCCAAGGATTTTGAGGGCAATAGCTTACTAGGAGAGGCGCTCACAGGCGTGATGAAAGCCGACTTATCCACTGAGGAAAATCGCAATGGGGTTATCGGGGAGTACATAGGAAAATCCATTGAAGAAGCGGCTAATCAGCCTAAGAAGAGGGTGTTATTAAGAATGTTTTATGGTATTATAAGAAGCTTTCCTAAGATGCCCCTGCAGGATATAAAAGATGAAGAGCTGTCAGCTGTGATTAAGTCAGCTAGGAGGGCCAAGAGCAGTATTCTTATGTGGGAGCCCCCCAAAGGAGAAGATATCTATTTTCTCTCGCGTTCTGCATCAGCCCTTTATTTTGCCTATCGTGTCTCTTCAACGCAGTCTTATTCTAACAACAGGGAAGGAACAGCACGCTTAAATCACATGCTCAGGAACCAATCCTTTATCTGGCAGAGCGACCTTAGACAGAGATATCCAAATAAAGATGCAGCATCCCCTGAGAGGATACGCCCCGCCCTCTCGCTAACTGAGATGCTTGCTATAGGAGGCGGGATATACAGGAGAGGGATAATGAAACCTCTAAGAGGGATTTAAGGGAATGATTGAGAATATTCTCTTGAAATACACATAATAATACGCAGAATATGCTTTGCCAGAATTTAGAATTAATTCTTTGAACTCTCCTTTATCTCCTTATTCTCTGATTCTTTTACCTTTGTTACTTTTGAGCTTGCA
>WALR01000025.1 GCA_015522765.1 Candidatus Woesearchaeota archaeon
CCTCGCACCCCTGAATACAACCCCCTCCCTCTTAAGAGCCTTCATGACGAGGTCTGCATTCTCGTCGTCGCCCAGCTTACCGAGGAATGACGCCTTTATGCCCATTCTTGAGAATGAAACGGCAGTGTTTGTCCCTCCCCCGCCAACAGTGAAGGCTATCTTTTTGAGAAGTATCTTCGTGCCTGAGGGATAGGCTATGAAGTCCTCCTCGTCCTTCATGCCCTTTATCTCTATCATCTGGGACCTGTCTGTGTGGGCGAACACATCAACAGTTGCAGAGCCCATTGTGAGTATGCGCATGTTTCCCATTTCCACCCTTAATCAATTTGGGCGGGCTTATATAAAGTTTTTCATATTGAATGCAGGTGTCATATGGATAAGTAGAAACTCAGGGATAGTAACAAGTATTTTTATAGAGCGGTGAAACATACAGCAGCATGGGAGAGCTAAGAAAGAGCCTGAGCATGCCTGTCATAGTTCTAATAACAATAAACTCCATAGTAGGAAGCGGAATGTTCTTCCTCCCCGCCATAGGAGCCAGAGTCGCAGGGCCCTCCTCAATAATCGCATGGGTGATACTCTCATTAACATACATAATGGTGGCGATGGCATTCGGGGAGCTGGGAAGCATGTACCCGAAGGCGGGCGGAATTTACGAGTTCGCAAAGCAGGCATACGGAAGATTCACCTCTTTCTTCGTCGGATGGGTTGCCTGGCTCATAAGCAACATAACCATTGCCATGCTCGTTGTAGCCGCTATAAGATACCTCCTTCCGAGAAATACAGGGGTTATAGCCCTCCCCTTCGGGATGAGCATGAACATACTCCTGTTTAAGCTGTTATTCTCTATATTCTGGGTTCTGCTCTTCCACCTGATGGCATTCAGGGGGATGAAGACAAGCGCGATAATGCTCGTAACATTCTCAATAATAACCATGATTATCCTGCTATTCATAGCAATACCCTCAATTATGCACTTCAACATACACAACCTCTCGCCCTTCTTCATAAAAAGCGGAATCACGGACAACATAGGGGTAATACTGCTCGCGACATTTCTCATATCAGAGACATTCTTCGGGCTTGAATCAGTGCTTTTCCTATCAGAAGAAACAGAGAATCCGAGGAAAACCATTCCGCGCGCACTCATCCTTGGAATGCTTATTATCTCACTGCTCACAATCGTCCTTGTGATATCCTCATTGGGCGCGGTAGACTGGAGGGTGTTCTCAGGAATAAAGAGCCTTCCAGGCAGCGAGGCGCTTATCTTTGGGGGAAAAGTAAATGCGCCCTTCGCCTATCTTGCATGGAAGTTTATGGGCGCGCTAGGCCTGAAAGTAATAACCCTCGGAACATACATAGTCATATTAGGGGCGGCGGCAGGCTGGGTCGTAACAGGGCCGAGGCTTATACTCGCACTCGCAAAGGACAGGCTCTTCCTCTCCCAGTTCGCAAATATACACGAAAAGTACCACACACCCTACAAGGCAATAATCTTCCAGTTCTTCTCAACAACACTCTTCATAATACTGAGCTTCTTCGGCTCCGGCTATGAGACCCTTCTCCGGCTGTTGATACCACTCGTGCTATTAACAATGGCGGGGGTTTTACTCACCCTTATCATCCTGAGAAGGAAGAAGCCCGACGCTGAGAGGCCTTTCAGGCTCCCGGGGGGCAGCTTCACCGCATTCCTCCTTATACTCGGGCATTTAGCCCTTATAGCGGCATGGCTGATGAAGGAGAGCGACGCATGGGGGATATTTAAGCTGGGGATGTCATTCATATTCGTAGGGCTGCCGGTCTATCTCCTCATAGAATTCTACTATGACCCTAAAATGATTACTGAAGTGAACGACATTTTTGCCTATTTCAACTTCTTCACAGAAAAGATTGCGGTGCCCAGATGGCTTAAGAGGGATGTCATCGGCGAGCTTGGCGAACTCAAGAACAAGATAGTGCTCGAATACGGATGCAGCGTCGGAACGCTGACCATAGAACTTGCGAAGGCCGTGGGGCCCGCGGGAAGGGTGTACGCCGTCGACCTCTCAAAGAACGAGCTGAAGATAACCAGAAGAAGAATAGAACGGGCAGTATGGGAGAGCGAGGAGAGGGTGCATGGGAAGGTGCATGTCATTCATGACCCCCTCCAGACGACGAGGGTCCACCCCTCAATAGGCTACGCTGATGCGATAGTGTCAATAGGCATGCTCAGCTATATCCAGGATGTCAATAAGGTGCTCAGAGAGATGAACGAGATACTCCCAGATGAGGGAAGGATATGCTTTGTAGAGTACCTCAACTTCTTCAGGATATTCCCAAATGTAGAGTGGCTCAACAATGAGAACAGGGTGAGAGAAACATTCAGGAAGAACGGGTTCGTCGTTCATGTGGAGAAGAGAAAGGGAAAGCTGTGGGATTACATAATGATATACGGAATGAAAACATCCAGAAGCGTGGAGTTTGTCTAGTTAAGCGTCTTAAGGGTGCTCAGCTTTTTTGAGTTCTTCCACGCCAGCTCAAACATGTCCTTTAATGAGGAGGTCATAAAGGGCGAGTTTATCCAGAGACCAAGGTCAAATGCCTCGTCAACAGGGTCGTCCTTGAGCATGAACACGCTCTGCCTGGAGTCAGTTATGAATATGCGTGCCTTAAGGGAATTAATCTGTCTTATCTTTGATATGTCCTCAAAGCCAGCAGCCAGCTCGCTGTTTATTGAGGGGGCGATTATGCTTATCTTCACGCCCCGCGAAGCGGCCCTTTTAAGCGATTTCATAAAGTTCTCCTTTTTACGCTTCAGACCCTCAACGGTCGTCATTATCATAATCTCCTTCTCAGCGTTGTTTATCAGGAGATTAAGCTGGGCGTATATGTTGCTCCTGCCCTTGAGAATCCCTGAAAGGTCAAGGGGGTCTATTATGTTAATACCCTTGTTATGGAGGGTCTCCAGCTCCTTAAACACCTCAGAGGATTTGAACCTGTCAAGAACATCTATCTCGCGGTCTGCATCCTCCTTTATGTTTTTCTTGACACGCTCAAGAACATCCTTGGGCGGCAGCGCAATGTACTTTATGGGCTTCCCTATCTTCATTACTATGAAGCCCTTCCTCTCGAGGTTCTCAAGGACATCGTAGCTCCTTGACCTCGGAACATTTGATATCTCGCTGAGTTCTCCTGCGCTTGAGACTCCCCTGCTTAGGAGAGCCATCCATATCTTCGCCTCGTAGCTGTTAATGTTAAGGTCTTTTAGCTTGTTAAGGAAATTCTTTTCAACTATCATTGGACTACCTCCATTGGCTTATTAAGGGTGGGAATATTAACAGGTATTTAAACTTTTCTCACTTTTGAGTGGTATATGGTTGCGTATTTGGGTGAGTTATGCCCCTGCCGAGTGGTGATAGCAGAAAGTTTTATAAGCACAAAGAACATGAAGACACGAGGAATGAGCATAAAACCCTACCTGAAACCAAGAATACTCCTATACGAAGCACTCATCGCACTACAACTAGGAATAGGAATAGGAGGATGCGGACTACTCAAGAAGAACCCAGTGAAACCAGCAAACCACAAGCCAGAAATAATATACAC
>WALR01000026.1 GCA_015522765.1 Candidatus Woesearchaeota archaeon
ATACTTGAGAAGGGGAAAAAAGCCATTTTATCCAAAAGGGCGCGCCGTATTGAGAGGATTGCAAGGGTCGGTAAGAGAGAGGGAGAATCTTTTGGAGGCATTGCTGAAAATCTTGGTTCTCTAGCGAGAGATGCCACATTAAGGATTATGAAAGACATAAAGGAGCATCATCTAAAGGAAGAACTCTCGATTGTTAAGGCAAGGGAGAGTCTCATAAGAGAGATAAACCTGCTCATAAAGAGAAATAACAAACACTCTAAAGCGCTTGTAAAACTCATTAAGAAGCATCTTGACAGAACCACCCCCTTCTACCTTAACTTCATGACACTAACAGAAGTGCTAAAAGAACAGCTGGAGCCGGCTGATTTAAATAGAAGCTTAATGAACATTGAACATACAAAGGAAACATTCACCGACGGAATCAGGGAGGTCCTGCCAGTTGTAAGAGCCATGAGAGAAACCGCGGAAGGGAAGGGGCTTACTGCGCCCATCTCACTTGTGGATATGACTAAGAGACTTGCAAGGGCAGTTGACGCGGCTAATCATGCCGTGGAGCAGAGTGATAAGGTGATAAGGAGTCTTGAAATTTCAAAGGGTGCAATTCACTCCATAAAAGGGATGGAAGAGATACTCCTCAAAGTCAATGGGGAAAGTGCCTGGATAAGAGAGCTTCTCACAATAATATCCTGGATAAAAAGCGAGAATAGAGAAATATTTGGAGGGATGACGCTCAATGGCTGAGGAGAAAAACAAGGGATTCAGGAAGTTTTTGGGAGTACCCCTTACCGAGCTATTTGGCAGGGCAAGGAATGTCGTTGCTTACTCATTTCTTTATAAGATAACCAAGAGGCCTTACTTGGGTGTAAGGAACATAGAAACAGAGAGCGGAAGAGAAAAGGCGT
This sequence comes from Candidatus Woesearchaeota archaeon, assembly GCA_015522765.1. Lineage (GTDB taxonomy): Archaea > Nanobdellota > Nanobdellia > Woesearchaeales > WALR01 > WALR01. The sequence continues at coordinate 903 of WALR01000026.1, forward strand.
TCTTTGTGAAGAGGGAGCAGGCCCTCCTGAACATACTAAAAAAGCTCAATAGCAGCCTCAGCTTAATCGATGATACTTGGGCAGAGGCGATGCAAGTAAGGAAGGAGGTAGCGCAGCATTATGATACCCTGAAAAATTACTTTGTCCACCAAAAAAATCCTGAGTTAACATCCGCTATTGCAACTGAAGGGGAGTGGGTAGAAAAAGGTCCTGAAAGTATGGGTATGGAAAAGATGGCAATAAACATCCTTGATGTTCCAATAAAGTTTGATATGCCCAAGGAAAGGAAGCTATTCTTCTGGGCTCCGGGTTTCCAGAGGATAAACCCGGGCCAGGATGATGATATAAGCGAGGAAGACATTGAGAATATGGATTCTGATGAATGGAGGAGCCTCGACAGGAACACAAAGCAGAAGGTAATTAAAAGGATAAGAGGAAGACTCTGGACAGAGAAGGTGAGGTACTTCGGAAAAGAAAGCGATAAGGTACTGGATTGGAGCAGCCAGATATTCAATGAAGATAATAAAAAAAAGATGATAGAAAAACTCAAACCGCTGTATAATGTTTCCAAAGACTACAAAAAAGGGGAAAGTGAGGCTGAAGCCCCAGAGGGAGAAGAAGGTGAAACCAAAACCGGAGAGGAGGGGAATGCAAATATCACAGCAGATGCAATTGTGGAGGGGGTCGCCCAGGCATTCACAGAATTAATTGACGAACTTGATAAGAGCAGGAAAGATGATACATTTCACGAGTTTCTTAATAATACCGCTGGAATCTTGGGAAACGACCTAATGAAAGATTATGATAAGTTGTATAAACACTCAATAGAAAAAATCGCTAAAGAGAACTCTGCCGGAAAGATATGCTTTGCGCATACGATGAGAATCTGCCAGCCATTCATTGTTGACTGGGAGAAGAGCAAGATAAAGATAGCCACCCTGAAGGAGGATAGAGCAGGCCTGATGAAAAAGGATTACGGCGATGTAGCTCCTGGCCTTGACGAATTCGGGATGCCCTACGAGGTGGATGATGAAGGCAATATACTGAGGGATATTTGGGAGAATAGGAAACCTGTCAGGGTTGTTAGCAAAGAGTTTATCCAGCCCCTTGACCCATTGTGGAACAGCGCTTTTAACGAGAATGTGTTTGATATGTTTAGGGACCAGGTCAGGGATGCCAGATACAATCAAAGCACCTACACAATATATGAGTATGCCATGCGCCTCGCTATAGGCCCGCTCAAAGAGTTCGAGAATTATGGATGGGGCGGAAGGTGGATTAGCAGGCTTGGAGCGAAGCTCTTACCCGGAGGAGATGAATTCTCAAGAAGATATGATGGCTTCATAAGGGCTGCAAGCATAAGGCCGCGCTTTCAGAAATTATTCGGAAAGCTGGACACCTCATTTATTATGAGGCTTTATAATCCACCTAAAGCATTCCACGAGGAAACGCTTTTCAGGGGGAAGATAATACGGGGTGAAAGAACCCCTGCAGAATTCAACGGAAACAGGAGCACCTCAAATTTGTCCCCTGCATTTGATCTGCGCGGGCTATCCAGAGAGAGCAGTAAGGAGCTAAGATTTTTAGGGAAGAAGCGCTATTACGGAACGCCTGACGACGGCTTTGCTGAGGTTGACCTTGTATTTAAATCAAAGAAGCCAGAGGAGCTTGAATTTGACTACAATGGAAGGGTAAAGCCCTCTGATTTCATAGGACCCGCATTCTCAACCAGGGGAACTGCCCTGTTCTTTATGATATACACTATAGCGATGATAAGGCGCTTGAAGGAGATTCATGAGACTTTTGACGACATCACCAATGAGCTGGACGCTGAGAAAGGCGGGTTTGATATAGGAATAACAAACTTTGGGGGGAGACAAATGAGCCCGTTCAAAGTGACAGGAAAGAAGATGGCACTTGAGCTGGATAAAGATCTCGCAAAGTATAATAAGGAATAATAAAAAATCTGATGATTGAATATAACAATCATATGTAGC
>WALR01000027.1 GCA_015522765.1 Candidatus Woesearchaeota archaeon
TCATAGTATGATTCGGTGGTATGAAGATGACTCCAGAACCAAAGAAGGAAAACAAGAGCAGAATAATTAGCGTTTCATTAACAGGCGAAAACCTTGACGCAATAAAAAACCTGAAGAGGGCAGGCTTCGCAGGGACAAGTGAGATAGTAAGAGCAGGGATAAGGTTCCTTACAGAAGAGTATAAACAGGGCGATCTCCTAAGGGGGGATGTTGAGGGAGTCCTTATAACACTGAGCAAGGAGCGTGGCTCTGAGGAGATTAACTGTATAAGCCACACATTCAGCGATATAGTTAAGACACAATTACACACCCACCTTGCCAACAGGAAATGCCTTCAGATATTCATAATCAGGGGAAAAGGGAAGAGGGTGAGGCAGCTCATCGAGAATATAAAGAAAAACAGGATGATTGACCATGTGCGGTTCCTCTCCTACTGAACATAGAATATGAATTGTAAATCAAAAACTATATAAACGAACCCTCAACCCATAACCAAAGGTGATTAAATGAAGATAACCGTCTTGTCCAGAACAAAAAATAAGATAACCTTTAAGCTTGAGGGAGCGACGCACACATTCGCCAACTCACTTAAGGAGGCGTTGCTCTCAGATTCAGAGGTGGTCGGCGCAGGTTATCATGTAGACCATCCAATCACAAATATACCCACCTTCATTGTTGAGTCAAAAGGAGAAGATGTCGTGAAGGCTCTTAATAAGGCAGTCACAAAGTTGCAGAGAGACTTTAAAACATTGGAGAAGGAGTTTTCTAAGAGCCTTAGCTGAGGCAGTAAAATGCTCAGAGAAGAGGATGGGCGAGAGTTGTTATCCGTTGCCAGAAAAGCAATAATCTCATCAGTTAATAACCAGGAGATAAGCGCGCCTCCCTCTTTTGTTTCAAGGTTTAATGAAAAGAGCGGTGTCTTTGTCACAATAACAAAGAATAAGCAGCTAAGAGGATGCATAGGCTTCCCTGAGCCAATCTTCCCCCTCTGGAAGGCGCTTATCGAGGCAGCGAGGTCAGCGGCATTAAACGACCCGCGCTTCCCCCCTCTAACAAGAGAAGAACTCAAGGATGTGAAGGTTGAGGTTACTGTTCTTACTCCTCCTGAAGAGATAAAAGGGGATGCAGAGGAGCTGAAGAAACAGATAGAAATAGGCAGGCACGGGCTTATAGTAAGGGCGCCATACGGTTCAGGCCTCCTCCTGCCCCAGGTCTTTGTAGAGTACAACGCAACACCGGAAATGGCTTTGGGAATGACCTGCGAGAAGGCCGGTCTTGAAAGCAGCTGCTGGAAGAAGCCAACAACAAGCATATTCAGGTTCGAAGGGATAGTGTTCAATGAGGAATAAACCTCTTGTATTTCTTTTAATTATAACAGAATTGTGACGGTGGAATGATGGATAATCAAGAAGAAAAATATGGTGAAGAGGGTTATGAGGAAGGCGGGGAGAAACACAGGAGAGGACCGGTTATAATAATCCTTGCCCTCTTTCTGCTTTTCATAGTTGTTATGATGAGCATCCCCTATTACTCGGTAAGGCTCGATCCCTCTCCTAAGCATATCCCCTCCCTTAAAGAGCTTAATGCAAGCAGGCTGGCAGTCAATGTCAATCTAAGTAAATTCGCGACTAGAAGCCGCATGGGAAACCCCTACACAGCGAAGATTACCCCCTCTGACCCTGTCGTGAAGAGGACTGCAGATATAATTGCGGAGGGCTGCCCCTCAGCGAGCAGGGTGTGCGACGCGAAGGGGATGTTTTACTTCGTCAAGGAAAAAATCAGCTATGTGAATGATCCTGTGGACAGAGAGTATGTTAAATACCCAAGGGAGACGCTGTTTACAGGAAACGGCGACTGCGATGACAAGGCAGTGCTGTTGTCAAGCCTTCTTGAAGCCGTCGGCATAAGAACAAGGCTGGTATTCGTGCCCAGACATGTGTATGTTGAGGCAGAGCTACCCAAGGCGCTGTCCCACTATAAGAACAAGGAGGGGTGGGTGTCCCTCGACGCCACATGTGAATCCTGCAGCTTCGGAGAGGTAAGCTACACCTACAGCTCTCTCCCCAAGCATTATTCATGAACACACTTTTAGCTGTTAGCAGTGTTTACTTCTTTCCTTTAACCAGATTTAGCTCTTCATTAAGCTTTTTGTTCTCAGAAGTAATAGTCTCTTCTACCTCTAAAACATTGTCCTTGAGGTCAATTATAAAGGAGCTGATTAAAAGTACGAGAACTATCAAGACGAGATTAATGGTCACTAAGAGGTAGATGGTGAATGAAGATTTGTCAAGGGAAGAGCTGTTCATAATGCTCTTCCCCAGCAGGATGCCTATAAGAAAGACGATTATGTATATTATGGCGAGGAGCGTCTTATGGCTCCGGTGGGTTTTTATGAAGCGGTGTTTGCCCATTTTTAATAAATTATCTTGCTTTGTATATTTAAAGATGTATCACCCCATTAAAATAGTAAAATTGCCTTTAGAGAGGGATTTGCGGTAATTCATTATGAGAACAATAAAAGCAGAGCCAAACCAACAAATTTATAAATGAACCCGCCTCCCCTTAGCTGTTCAGATAGTTGCACCCGTTGCACTACTACTAGAGTAGTAGAAGGGAGGTAAAAATGAAAAAAGATAAACTCATAGAGTCAATAATTACAATTAAGAGGGCTTCAAGAAAGAGAAGGTTCAAACAGTCATTTGAGTTCATAATGAATCTTAAGGGGCTCAACATAAAGAATCCTGATGAACAGGTCGATCTTTTCATTCATCTTCCTCATTCTAAGGGCAAGCCGCAGAAGATATGTGCATTCATAGGCGCCGAATTAAAGGAGCAGGCATCCAAATCCTGCGACAGAGTCATAACCTCTGACGAGTTTCCTGCTTATACCAATAAGAAGGACATTAAGAAGCTTGCGGACGAGTATGACATATTCATCGCTCAGGCAAATATCATGCCAAAGGTCGCGCAGATTTTTGGAAGGGTCCTTGGACCGAGGGGGAAGATGCCAAATCCCAAGGCAGGAGGTATTATAACCCCCTCAACAAATCTTGAACAGCTTGTTAAAAAGCTAAGGAATACAATCCATGCAAAGGCGAAGACACAGCTGATTGTGCAGGTTCCTGTTGGCGATGAGGGAATGAAAGAGGAAGATGTTGCAGAGAATATCCTTACAGTATATGAACAACTGGTATCCCACCTTCCGGGCGAGAAAAATAATGTGAGGAACATCCAGCTCACCCTTACAATGGGCAGGTCATACAAGCTGAGAGACGACGGAAGTTTACTGGAAACAGCAGAGGAAGCAGAGGAAAATGCAAGGGCCGCTCCCAAAGAAGAAGAGAAGAAAGAATCAGAATCAGTTGATGTAGCCGAGGAGGCATCCCCAAAAGAAGAGACGGTGAACTGAATGGAAGAGCATAAAACAAAGGCAAACCCCGCGAAGAGGAAGGCGCTGGAAGAAATTCTTTCAATCGCCAGAAAATACCGTGTTATAGGCATTGCCAATCTCGAGAATCTTCCCGCGAAGCAGCTTCAGGGATTAAGGGCGGCATTTAGGGACATAATGGTTATAAGGATGACCAAGAAGAGCATAATGCGCCTCATGTTTGAAGAGTTAAAAGAGGAGAAGAAGGGAGTGGAAAAACTCGAGGAATACCTTACAGGGATGCCCTCCCTAATATTCTCAGATGATAATCCGTTTAAGCTCTTTAATCTTGCCAAAAACAGGAAATCAAAGGCGCCTGCAAAGGCAGGTCAGACAGCCAATGATGACATCTACATTGAGGAGGGGCCAACCCCCTTTGGGCCAGGTCCATTCATAGGTGAGCTCGGCCAGCTGGGTGTAAAGGCAACAATCGAAAACGGAAAAATCACAATAAAGTCAAGGACACTTGTTGTTAAGGCAGGAGAAGTGATATCAGAGAAGGTGGCAGCCACCCTCTCGCGCCTAGGGATAACCCCTGTAGAGATAGGGCTCAACATAACAGTGGTTTATGATGACGGCATGGTCATCCCTGCCAGCGTGCTGGACTCGGTAGACACATACAAGGAGAAACTCAATATTGCTGTAGGGGAGGCATTGTCATTGTCAGTGGAGATTGCCCATCCATGCAGGGAAAACATAGCATTGCTTATTAGCAAGGCGCAGCAAGATGCATTAAGCTTATCTGTTGAGGCACCAATATTTACTAGGGAGACGGCAGGGCGCATACTCTTGCACGCGTTGCTAGCAGCCTCAACACTTAAGAACGAGATAAAAATTTAAATAGTCTTATGATTTAAGGAGGGAAAGAAAATGGAATATGTTTTTGCGGCACTGCTTTTGCATAAGGCAGGAAAGAAGGTTGATGAAGCAGGTGTGAAGAAGGTTATTGAAGCTGCAGGTGTGAAGGTTGATGATGCAAAGGTGAAGGCGCTTGTGGCCTCTCTTGAAGGAGTGAATATTGACGAGGTATTAGAGAAAGCTGCTACAGCCCCTGTGGTCCAGGCAGGAAGTGCTCCCGAAGGTGAACAAAAGAAAGAGCCTGAAGAAAAGAAGAAGGAAGAGAAAAAGGAAGAGGCTACAGAGGAACAGGCAGCGGCAGGTCTGGGGGCGCTCTTCGGATAGGCATCTTCCGCATAAAAAATCAATCAGAACCAACCATGAAAACGGCTTGCGCAGGGTCTTGTGAAACCTTAAAGGTTTCTGAGCTCAGTGCAGCCTGATTTTATTTTTATATGAGGCTGTCTGCAGAACTTTGGCAGAATATTTATGGCAGCAACATCTTATAAAATTGCATTAAAATATGAAACAATGAGTTAAGGGCTAAAAATGGCTGATTCAGACAGTAGTGAGCGTTCTGACAAAAATACTGATGTTGCGAAGAAGATGAATTCTTTGAGGGGCGAGGTAACAGCGCTCAGGGAAAAGCTCAACGAGATAAATGTTCTTAAGGAATCCTGGTTTTCTAAAAAGGAAGAGGTAGCTTCAGAGATAAATAAGCTTAGAGGAGAGGTGCATTCCATCAGTTCAAGGATTGAAGAGTTCAGAAAGAAGAGAGATGAGGGAATAAAACAGAGGAGAGAGATAAGGAAAAAGATTATAGAGGGCATCCAAAAGGCTAAAGCTCTAAGGAAAGAGACAGAGTCTGTCATGAAGAAGAAGCGGATAAGCGAGAGTCCTGTTAAGCTGAAAAGCAAGCTTGAAAAGCTTGAGATGAGAATAGAGACTGAGGCAGTGAGTTTTGACGCCGAGAAGAAGATTATGGAGGAGATAAAGCACATAAAGAAGGCGCTTAAGGAGGCGGGCGAATTCAGCAAGATATTTGAAGAGATGGATAAACAGAGGGATGAGATAGAAAAATTGAAGTCTGAGAGTGACGGTCTGCAGGAGAAGATTGATGCGTGGAGCAAAGAGATAAGGAAAAGCAGGGAAGAAATAAATGAAATCTTCGGGAAAGTAGACTCCTTAAAGAAAAAGAGGGACGAGTACCACCAGAAGTTCATGCAGTTCAAGACAGAGTTTAACTCACTTAACGAGTCCATAAAGGAAAGACTTCAGGCACTGGGCGAATCAAGGAAAGCCATAAATAAGCTTCAGCAAACCAAGAGGAGGAGGAGAGAGGAGCAGCTGGAGAAGCAGCTCAAGAATAAGGAGGCAGTTGTTGAGGACAAGATAAAGAAGGGGGGGAAGCTCACCACCGAGGATCTCCTGGTATTCCAGAAGATGTCCATGAAGGATGATTCTAAAACTGTAAATAAGGAGTCAGAGACTGCCAAAAAGGAGAAGAAAAAGGAAGGAAAGGAAAAGGGCATAAAAGGAACAAAAGCAAAGAAGGATGAGGGTAAAACAGAGGAGAACAATTAAACAAATTAACTGCTTCTTTAACTACTTCTACCTCTGCAATCATAAATCTATTATGAATCCCCCGCTAGGTCCTATGTCACAAAATCAGCTAGTGCTCTTTAAGAATTCGGTATAGCCGCATCTGCCGCATGTAACCCTGTCCCTGTGCTTTGCCATGAATACCCCTGCGCCGCACTTAGGGCAAAACCTTCCGCTCCTTTTAAGTTCGCTGCCAGCCTCGTAGAACTTCCATACCTTGGTCGGCGCGTTTTTCTTCCTTTGTTTCTTAGCCATCTTTTCTCCTCATGCATAATCAACTGCTACTCCTTCTTCTCCTTTCCTTCATCAGACTCTTTTTCAGGAGGCTTACCCTCTTTTTTGTTCTCCTCTTCATTATTGGTGTTTTCCTTACTCTTATCGCTGACTGCCTCTTTCTTGTCTTCAACTGCAGGTGTTGCGCCGCTCTTCTTCTCATCTGCAGCCCCCTCA
>WALR01000028.1 GCA_015522765.1 Candidatus Woesearchaeota archaeon
ATACATTAATAGAAAAAGCAGATTGTGAGAGGATAAAGGAGAGCTATCCCGGAATAAAAGAGGTTGAGGGGGAGGAGATTAAGAGGGTTCTAGAAGCCCTCTACTCAGCTTCGTTATGGAGGGAGTTCAGGCAGGAGAACCTTAAATACACAGAAAAGCAGATAAGGGATTCATTCAGTCAGGACCAGATAATCATCCAGCTCTCAGGCTCACTTACGGACATTGACAAAATGATAAACATAACATTCAACAGGCTGAGGTCATGGTTCTTCCTTCATCTGCCCGAGGCAGAGACTTCCAGCCCTGAGAGGTATGCCGCCCTCATCCTTACAGGATTTGATAAGCTCTCAAAAAAATTCTCAGGGGGAATGGAAGTAAGGCCGTCAGAAGAGGAGGACGCCTCCCTTAAGTCGCTTGCCTCATTAATCCTCTCCCTGCATGAGATGAGGAGGAGAAACGAGGAGAACCTTGAGAGAATGATGAGAACGGAGTGCCCAAACCTTACAGCGATAGCAGGGCCGTTTATAGGGGCAAAGCTGATATTCCTAGCGGGAAGTATAAGGAGACTCGCGCTCCTGCCGGCGTCGACAATCCAGGTTCTCGGAGCAGAGAAGGCGTTCTTCAGGCATTTAAGGGATAAGCATCACAAGCCCCCTAAATACGGCATCCTCCACGAGCATCCCCTCATCCAAAAGTCTCCACTTAAGATGCATGGGAGGATAGCAAGGGTGCTCGCAAACAAAATAAGCATCGCTGTAAGGACAGACTTCTTCTCAAAAAGGGACATATCAAATGAACTGATTAAAAGCATAGAGTCATCCTTTGGAGGGTGGAAATGAGATATGAGATAAGGGGAGAGCTTATGCAGACCCTTAACATGGAGCTTGAAGAGGGCGAGTATGTCCTGAGCGATGCGGGGCGCCTCGCATGGATGAGCGACAACATAGAGATGGATATTATCCAGTCGGGAGGGCTGATTGGGGGATTAAAGAGGAGCATCATCCGCGAGTCATTCTTCCTCGCAAGGTTCAGGTGCAGGGGCAGATCCGGATTCGTCTCTTTCGCTTCGTCATTCCCGGGCAGGATTCTAGCTGTGAAGCTGAACGGCTCAATAATATGCCAGAAGAGGGCGTTCCTCTCCTCAACCCCTGGAATAAGACTTGGCCTTTATCTTAGGAGGAACATGGGCGTGGGCTTCTTCGGAGGGGAGGGCTTCGCAATGGAAAAGCTGAGTGGCGGGGGAATGGTCTTCCTAGAGATAGACGGGGAGGTAACAGTGGTTAATCTTAAGAGGGGGGAATCCCTTAAGGTCGCAACAGGGCACATAGCAATGTTCGAGCCCTCTGTCTCGTTTGAGGTGGAGCCAATAAAGAGGGCAACAAACATACTCTTTGCCAGGGAGGGGCTTTTCCTTGCGAGAGTCAAGGGCCCGGGGAGGGTGTGGCTCCAGTCAATGCCCGCGGAGAACTTTGTCAAGGCGCTCAACAAGAGGGGGGTAAAATGAGTATATACGATTTAGCAGTCCTGCTGTTTGCGGTTTATCTCGCCTTCTGGCTTGGGAAGAAGCTCCTCATCTACCTGGTAGTCCTCTACTATGCACTTGTGAAAGAGCCCTACCTGAACAGCTCAGCCAGCTACTCCATAAGTATGCTAAGGGATGTATCCTCAACGGTTAATGTTAACAATGCAAATAATAAGGGAGATAAGAGGGGTGGGATTAATGGGCGGTCCTGATTATTCAGCTCAAAACAGGGGCTTCAGGGAGGTATTCAAAGGGGTGTTCAGGAGGGGAAGGGAGAGGCGTCTCTACACACTAAGTCTTGCTCCTTCAAAGAGCCACTTCGACGAAGACCTCATAAAGACGCCAATGGGCGAGTTAAGGGAGTGGAGGCCTGAGAGGAGCAAGCTGGCGGCCGCCCTACTGAATGGGATGAAAAACATGGCGATAAAGCCCTCTGCGAAGGTTCTTTACCTAGGAGCCAGCCACGGCTACACCCCAAGCTTCGTCTCGGACATTATAGGAAAAAAAGGATTCCTCTTCGCCCTCGACTTCTCACCCGAGGTCGTTCGCCGTCTTGTCCTTGTCTCGGAGGAGAGAGAGAACATGGCCCCCCTGCTGGAGAACGCGGTTCTTCCTGCCGGCTATACTCATAGGGTGTCAAGGGTTGATGTTATCTATCAGGATGTAGCCCAGCCAAACCAGGTGGAGATACTTATGAAGAATGTGGATATATTCCTTAGAAGGGGGGGCACAGCCTATCTCGCGCTCAAGGCGAGGAGCATAGACTTCTCTGAGAAGCCAAAGGCGGTGTTCAAGCGCGCAGGAGACGAGCTTAAGAGAAGCTTTGAGATTTTGGAAGAGGTCCCGCTCGCGCCCTTTGAGAAGGACCACATGATGTTTGTCGTAAGAAAGAGGTAGATGGTCAGCCCGATTCATCATTCTCATCTGACCTGTCATTTATTCTGCCTGCCAGCCCGCTGAGTTTCATCTTTCTCCTCCTCCTCTCAAGAAGCCTGAAAACCGTCGAGTGGGTGCTCCCCTTAAGAAGGGTGTCCAGTGCCTGCCTTGCCGCAATAACATCCTCTGTCTCGCCAATGATTGAGACGGTCTTCCCATACACGCATATGTATGTTCCTGAGAGCTCTTCAAGCGTGCGCCTCGCCTTCCCGCCTGTCCCTATCACCCTGCCCTTAAGCCTTGCCAGATGGTTCTTGTTTGGGGTGTAATCCATCATGTTGATTATTTCCAGAGAATAATCCTGCTTTATGAGGAGCATCGCTACCTCAGGGTTGAAGCCCCTTCCTATGGCCCTTAAAACCTCCCTTGCGTTGAAGAGCTCAAGCCCGTCGCTACCGCTTATTGTCACCTCGCCCTCCCTAGAGTTTATATCTATGGATGTGTGGGTGAGCCCCTCTATCTTCCTCTTAACCTCCCCCTTCTTCCCGATTATGACGGCTATCCTGTCCCTCGTGACCCTGAGCTGATACTCGTAAGCCGGGTTCTCAACCCCCTTAAGAGGGGCAAACCCTTTCTTTCCGTTATTCTTTTCCTTTTCCATATTAACCAATTAGTTCAGGAGTATTAATCCATTTATTTAATTATTCATTATCTCCCTCTCAACATCCCTCATAACCATGTCTGTCCACTCCCCGCTTTTTATCCCCTTCCTGGCGGTCTTCCAGAACAATTCCATCAGCCGCCTGATTGAATCCTTCTTGGCCATGTCGATTCCGAGGAGCATCTTATCAGCGTAGCGCCTGCTGAAATGGACAGCCACATTTCTCATGTCCCTTAGTATAAGATGAGCAGCCTCCTGCGAGGAAATCGTTGTTGCCTGGGAGAAATCTATGAATACCGCATTCCCCTCTTTATCGAGTATGTTGAATGAGGAGAGGTCGCCGTGGACAAGCCCGGCACCAAGCAGCTTCCTGTAGTTATCTGCTGTCTGCATTAAAAAGTCGGAGGGCTCATGAACAGCGGAGCTTTCAATTGTCGGCGATACCCCATTCCCTCTTCCTATGAGCTCCTCAACAATTATGTGGTTCATGTTAAATATCGCCCTTGGCGAGGAGACACCAGCCCTGTTGGCAATGAGGAGGTTGGAGAACTCCCTCTTAACCCAGGTGAGAATAACCGCCCTCCTGCCCCTTGGAAGAGGGCTAATCCTAGGGTCAAACTTCAGGTAGTTGTACATATTCCTGAAGTCGCATACCCCCATGCGGTATATCTTCACAACAACCATTCCCTTGGCAGACTCCGCCAGAAACACATTTGACTCCTTCCCCTTAAAGACCGCCTGGCTGAGCCCGTCAATAACCCTCTTCTTGATGAGTTCCTTTAGTGTATCGAGTGTGTAGGCGTCAAACACATCCTGCCTTGTCCTGAATCGCTCCTGAGAGCCCTTGTTTATACGCGCCATGAGCCAATGAAAAACAAATAACTATAAATATCCTTTTCATAATTAGTGCATATTACTGCTTTATTATTAAAAGAGGTGCAAGATGGCCGGCAAGAGGGATTTCGAGCTCTTAAGGGAAGAGGTGGAAACACTCAGGGAGAGCCCCCTCTCATTCACATTTGACGGATTATTGCTTGGAAGCTCCATGTCGAGGCTTAACGCCCTGCTGGACGAGCTTGCAGCCAGCCTCAACAAAAAGAAAAGGATAAATGTAAAGCTCATTGAAAAAATAGAGGAAATCAAGAAGTACACAAGGCTTGCTGGGGAGCAGCACGAGATACTCCTAGAGGTTATAGGGCTGCTCAAGGAGGAGATAAGAAAGCTTAAAGAGGCGCCGCCTGTTAAGGAGGAGACTCCCCTGGTGCATAAAGAGCCGATGCACCTAATA
>WALR01000029.1 GCA_015522765.1 Candidatus Woesearchaeota archaeon
AGCTTATACCACTCCATAATCCATTAAGATAAACTATTTCTTTATAAAACTTATGGGAGGACTCTTCACACGCATCAGGATGCGCAACACAAAAAATTCAATCAGCCGCAAAACATTAGATTTAAATACCAGTTGGTTATCCGCAGGAGTAGGATGGTAAAAAGAACAGGCACATCAAGGAGAAAAACCAGGCATACGATGAGAAAGCATGCCAGAGAAAGAGGAAAACTGAGCATAAAAAGGTTCTTCCAGGAGTTTAAGACGGGTGACAAGGTAAAACTCAAGGCAGAACCCTCCTACCAGAAGGGACTCTTCTCAAGGAGATTCCAGGGAAAGACGGGCGTTGTCCATTCGAGGCAGGGGAACTGCTACACACTAAAAATAAAGGATATTAACAGGGAGAAGACCATAATAGTCCACCCTATTCACATGATAAAATCCGAGGAGTAAAAAATGGAGGAGATAGAGATTATAGAGGAAACCCCCCTGAGCCTCTCAGAGGTGAAAAAGCTCATCAAGAAGAAAGAAAAGGAGGGGGAAGAGCCAAACTTCAGGATGGCAAGGACGCTGGAGTACATCTCGTTCTTTAAGGAAATAAACGAGAAGAAGTCAGAGGAATTAAAGAAGAAGATAACCTCATTGAACATACCAAGGATGAAAGAGGATATACTCGTTAAGATACTGGACATCCTGCCGAAGAGCACTGATGAATTAAAGATGATTATGCAGGGACACACCCTCACGATAAGCAAGGAGAATATGGAGAAGATAGTGAAGGCTGTTAAAGAGGTTTATAAATAGTTAATTGGCAATTTCTAGCCGGGAGAGGCAACCTAAAAGGAAGAGGATATTTAGTCCGCATATTAAAAAGATTTAAATATAGGTAGGTGCAGTTATAATAAAGGGAGGTGAAAATAGTTGGATAAAACATCGCTGAGAGAGAGGGAGGAGTATGCCATAGTGCTTGACTTCCTGCCAAACGGCTATGCTTCAGATACGAGGCCGAGCTATAAAAAGAATGCTATAGCACAGGCAATAAGCAAGGACCACTTCTATCTCCTTGAACTCGTGGCAAAGAAGGATGTCTTCCTCCAGCCATATGAAGAGGTTTACATAGGGGAGGGAAAAAGAGACAAGATTCACCACATAATCGGAAGGATTCCCCTCTCCAAACTCACCCACACCGCCAAATCAGAATTAGAGTTCGTCATAAAGGAGCTCATCAAGAAGAATGAGCAAAGGTTCCTGGACTTTTTTAACAACGCCGCACCCTTAACCACGAGGATGCACCAGCTGGAACTCCTTCCAGGACTCGGAAAGAAGCATATGTGGTCAATCCTCGATGAGAGAAAGGACCGGCCATTCGAGAGCCTGGAGGACTTAAAGAACAGGGTTAAACTAATGCCCGATCCCGAGAAGGTCATTGCCAGAAGGATTCTTGAGGAGCTTAAAGGCAACCAGAAGCATTATTTATTTATCCGTTAACACCGTGTTACAAATGAGGATAATTGCGGTGACGGCTATGATGAGAAGCAGAAAGCATAACACTAAACTATAAAGATGAGCATAATGAGAAAGAGGAGTTTTTTATTTTTGATACGCGAGCATATAAAGAGAATGATTAATATCCAGGAGGATGCCCAACAGGAAAAATCGAAGACGACAAAGACAAAAAAGATAAGGAAGAGTCCTGCGAGGAGTAAATCCGCCAAGAAGCCCATAAGCCAAAGGGCTAATAAGACAAAGAAAAAAACGGATAAGAGGAGCAGCCATACAGCTAGCCCAGGCAAAACAGAGAACAGCAAGGGAAGAAAAGGCAGGTCCAGCAGGAGGAAGGAAAAACTGCCCTCAATGTGGAAAAGGATAGACGGCTATAAGGTGGTGAATAAGAAGCCGCCTTATTATTAGATGCATTCGTTAACTCTTTCTGACCGTAAAACAGCTCAGGGATAAGAAAGCCTGAACCCAAGGGATTTAAGGGGAAAGTACAACTCGTCAATCAGCTCACTTGTGTCATCATCTGATTTTGAGGAGAGCTTTTCAAGTTTATTCTCAAGCTGGTTAATGTGGGATGTTAAGGAAGATATGTCAATCTCTAGTTTGTTGGCCCTGCACCCCTTCTCAAGACTCCTAAGCTCTGATGAGACCTCCTTAATCTCCCTCTTCAACATTGACATTCTGGACCTCCATTTCCTAAATAACTCTGAGGAGGATGCTTTATCAATTGCCAACAGGATTCTCCCCTTCTGCTGGTCTTTAAGTTTAATCTGCCCTCCGATTACCATCTTTTTAAGAGAAGACAGCTCCTTCTTAACTTCAAGAGAATGGTCTTTCTCGAATGCGGATACAGGGTCGTTTAGGTAGTAGGCAAGAACATTCCTTGGGCCGGCGATGTAAACATAGCGTGAAAGCGCCTTGTTTAGGGGGAAAAAGAAGTGCTTAATCTCGCCCTTAACCCCCTCCTCCTCTGCCATTAAGCTTTCAAGGCCGGCCTTTAACTCCTTTATCTTAATAAATGCAGGGCTCTTCTCTAAAGCATTCTTTTCCCCAACCAGCTTCTCCTTCTCTTTGGCGATTCTTTTTATCTCCCTTTTCATAGCAGAGATGTGCTTCTCTTTTTTCCTCTTCCTCTCCCCTACCTCATCAATCCTTTCAAGCAATGCAGCTACCCTCTCCACCATCATTGAATGCTTGCTCCTGCCAGCCTTCTCTGATTCCTCAACCGCCTTCTCTATCATCTGAAATTTTTCGCCTATGACCTTCAACTGCGGATTAAAAAATTCCCCTATAACTGATAAACTCCTGGAGGTTATCTTCTGAAAGTTCACATAAACACTCCTGAAGTTCGGGTAAAAACCTTCCCCATTGGAGCTGCAGAGCTCCCTTAATTTAACAGAAAAATCCTCCGCCCTCCTTATGAAGCTCTCTATACTGCTCCTCATAACAATCTTAACATTATCAGGGGCGTTGATACCGTCAACATCAAGTTCGGCTAAATCCTTAATGTTGCCCCCAAGAGAATCAATGACATCGAGGATTTTTGATATCGCAACCCTCCTGGCTTCCTCTCTCTCCTTCCTAAGAGCCTCCTCTTCCTTATTTATGAACTCTCTAAGCTCGTCCAGAGTAACCAGCTTCAGCTCCTTATGCTTCCTTTTTCCAAAGAGACTCTTCACAAGCTTTATTACCACAGGGAGTGATTAGCCAGAGTGATATAAAACCTTTTCTAATTTCAGAGGTGTTAGGAATATAAAAAACTATAAAAAGAAGGGTCGCCTGCTAATGAGTAATGGGGTATAAAAGAAAGGGTGATTCTCTCAGGGAGAAGTGGAAGAGGAGCATAGCCGACTATTTTTCCATGGCATTTAATGAGGCAAGAGAAAACCCTGAAAGAGCAAGGAGGTATGTGCTCCTTGCCAAGAGGACAGCCCAAAAAACAAATATAAGGATAAATCCTGAGCTAAACAGGAGGTACTGCAAGAGATGCCTCCTCCCGCTCCTGCCGGGCGTGACGGCGAGGGTGAGGATTCACAATTCAAGAATAGTGCTCACCTGCTTAAGTTGCGGGAGTGTGAGGAGGTTCCCCCTCAAAAGCAATGGGAAGACAGACAAGATTAGGA
>WALR01000030.1 GCA_015522765.1 Candidatus Woesearchaeota archaeon
CGTCTTTTTCTTCGGAATAAGAGTCAGCGGCTCATCTGCTACGCTCATAAACATAGTAATCATACTCCTGCTGACAGCAATTGCATATGGGCTGTTATCCTTCAACAAGAACCTTTGGAAGCTGGCAATTTTCTGGTATTCTCTTGTCTCAGTTAATCTCCTGTTCTCCCTCTTTAATACACTCCACGCCTTCCCCTCAACAGAAGGCATATCATACGCCAAGAACTCATTCATACTCCTCTCCCTGCTCTCCTTCCTAAGTGCAGCACTTATCCTTTTCTATTTGTACGACAGAAGAGGGCTTTTCACTAAAAGGCGCAATCAATACAGGCTCCCGGAAAACCTATTCGTCATTGCAGTTACACTCCTGTTTGCCCTCTCATTAGCCCTCCTGTTCTATGTTTCAATAAAAACCGCCTATCACGAGAAGGCGTTGCTAACCCAGATAAAGAATGAACTGGCAATGGTAAACAGCTCAGAACAGAGCAGTCTATGCGCATCAAAAAAGGTGTTTTACGAGAGGGAGATGTGCTTTGCCACCCTAATGATGTCGCAATACAAATCAAATAAGCTTACTTCTTATACCTGTAATAGTCTTAACCTCACAACTAACAGGGCGACATGCTCAGCACTGCTCGGTGTCGAGTCAAGGCGCATAAACACAACAATGTGCGGCTCCCTCAACGACAACGAGCTTGAGAAACTCTGCAGTGCAGCAAGAACCGCGGATTCCTCTGCCTGTTCAGGGCTCCTCCCTGAACTAAGAAGCAGGTGCTACCAGGCAATAAAAATGAGCTAGAACTCTTAACTACTTAACTATATTAACCTCTGTGCCAATACTCTCCCCTGGCAGCCCCCTCTCAAAAACAACCCTTACATTTCCGTTATGACCGTGGAGTGCGCTGATTGTCCCCTTAATCTCCTTCTTTTTCTTCCCCGGAGAGGTCCACACAACAGACTTTCCAATATAGCTGGATGCTTCTCCTCCTATTTTTATTATCATCTGCCTCTTGTACTGGGTTTTTCTTCCCCTCCTGAAACTCACAATTACTCCTCTCATACAGCTGAGAGAATTGGCTTCATTTAAATAGATTTCTAATTCAGGCAGGGCAACAAAAAACAAAATCTTTTTATAATAGCTTCCTGCCTTTACACATATGATTTCGCTTTTAATAGCCGTGCTGGGAATAATCCTCTTTCTGCTCTTGTTAAAACTCTTCTTTAAGGCATTAAAGGTATTCATCGTCGTGAACTTAATACTCTTAATAGTTTTTGGAGGTCTGGCGTTTCTGGTGGTGAGGGATGCATCTAATTTCAAGCAACGATTCTCCTCAGAGAAAAACCTCTTCCTGCTCGAGGATAACGGCAGTATAATAGCAGGATTTGTTTATGCAGGAAGCAGCAAGCCGTCATTCATGGACGATGATTCCCTTAATAAAATCAACGGGCTCAGCGAGATAACACTCAGTGATGCAGAGTCGGCTCTCTCCACCTCGCTGTACAAGGTGTTCATAGTCTCATCGAGGGAATTTAACAGCTCTGATTTCAGCATTGAACTGCTGGCTGGCCATCCAACCCCCCTCCCAGTTATCATGGGCTCCTTAAGGTCGCACCCTGTTGAGGCATTCCTCAATTATTACTCATCGCAGGGTCTGGATAAGTCCGCGGTAAACCTCTCTCTGACCCATTTCATGCAGGAATACGGATTAAACAGCGAGGCGCAGGTTAAGGGAATGCTGTTCAGTGCATTGATAGCCAAAGACTTTAATGATAATGGGGCATTGTTTCTTGTAAGGGGAATTAAAGAAAGGACGATAAGGGTTGTTCCAATGAGCCCCCTGTTTGTCGTTCTGAAATATGTCAATGCGGAATCCCTAATCTCAAGGGTATCACCCAAAAGCAAGGGTGTTTCTCCGGGCAACTAAATAACCCGCATATCGATAACTTTAAAAATGATTATCCCTATGCAGAGGATATGAGCATATTCAGCAAGCTTAACATATTCGGGAAACACGACGACGATTTTGACCTGGGGCTTGATGATGATTTAGACGACTCAAAGGGTTCCTCTGTCCCTGATTTAAACCTGGGATTAGAGAACAATGATAATGCCCAGCCGGCTCCAACAGGGATTCCTGAAACAGCACCTCCCACCCAGGAAGGGGCAGGTTTCTCAGCATCGAAGATGGCGGAAACACTTACAGGAACCAATAGGCAGGCCCAGCCAACTTTAAACAATCCTCAACAATCATTTCAGGGCTATCCAAACCAGGCATCCCCCCCGATTCAGGAGAGACTGCAAAGCACCCATGAGGTTATACTCTCCAAGGAGCTGGAGGTCATATCCGCAAAGATTGATTCCCTTAAGGCGTCCCTCGATTCTGTAAACCAGAGATTATCAAACCTTGAAAGAATTGCTCAAAGTCAGCAGACAGCAAACAGCTGGAAGTAAGAATGGGAATAATGAGCAGGAGGGAGGCAATATTCTTTTCCTTGTCATTTATTGTAGCAGCCGCAGACCTCATCCTAAAATGCATCCTCTCCTGTCTGAAGCCGGATATTCAAGTGGGAGCATTCCTAAGAATAGTTGTAAGCCACAACAACGGCGCCGCATTCGGCATACTCCAGGGGAACAGTATGCTGCTCGGATTCTTCGCCCTCCTGATTACAGGATGCGCCCTTCTGTTCTATGACAGCATCGCTAAGTCAGAGTTCATGTTTCCAGCTTCCCTCATATTCGGGGGGGCCCTTGGAAACATGGTTGAGAGGTTCTTCATGGGCAGTGTTACCGATTATCTTGCCTTCTCCTTCTGGCCAAGCTTTAACCTTGCAGATTCAGCTGTTTTTATAGGAACACTGTGGATTATCCTAAAACTCATTAAGAAAAAATAGTCTGTTTATTTTTTAAGGCAGGAGTGCAGTGTGAAGCCGTTCCTTTTTGCCTTTGCCAAAGATGAGAATACAACCCTATTCTTGGGCATTATTCTCTTAACGCTTTTGCAGCTTGCAGAGTGAACCCTCTTGCTTGTTGCGCTCCCTATGAATACCCTCTTAGCTACTTTTTTTGCTCTTCTCTTTGTTCCTGTTTTTGTCGTCTTGTATGCAGCAGATTCAACCGCTGGTTCTGTAAGCTTAAGGTAGATGAGTGTCAGCAGGCTCACAACTATACCTATTAATATGTAAAGCTCGGCGCTCTTCGGTGTCAAGAATAAGACCAATAAGAGGTTCAGGGTGTTAAGTATGAAATAAGCCTTAATCATTGAGAGGGGAAAGGTGTCAAATGAAAGCATGCTCGTAATTATGAAGGCAAATGACAGCAGAATAAGGAAAAATATGCCTTCTATTGCGAAGAGTATCACCTTAAAGAACATTAAAGAGTATAAAAGCGAGAGGAGGGGTATCACCAGAAGGGTTATTATTATAAGCCGATTAATAACCTTAAGAGGCGCATTTTTTTCGCTCATATATGCAAGTATTAATCTGATATATTTAAATTTTCCTATTTTCAAGTGGTTAACACGCTTAACTACTAAAAAGAATCAAACTCGTCGAGCTGCTTGAGGAAGCCCTTCCTCCTGAGC
>WALR01000031.1 GCA_015522765.1 Candidatus Woesearchaeota archaeon
ACATAGTAGTTATTGGTGAAAACCACTTTAAAGTGCTACTGGGGGTGTGCAGATATACTGCGCGATGAAGGAATACTGCCCCCTCAACATTAATGAATTGGCAAGCGATTTGACAATCACCTCTTTTTCCCCAGCAGGGCTGCAAGGCCCTGCCAGGGTTTTTTAACATGATTAACATGACTTTAACAGGATTAATAATTAATGTTAGCAGTATCACTAATTTAGGATGTTTTAGTAGCTTTAGTAGTGGGAACCGTGTCGGGGGCGGCCGCTCTTCCTTCTGTTCTTTCGTCCCAGGATAATCCCTGCAAGCAGCCCAATAAACAGCCCAGAGGAGAATATATAGATGTATTCTCTTCTAACGACAATCCTTGCCTTAACACTCTTCGCGGTCATATAGCTATCGATATCACTCAGCTCAAGGGCATACTCAGAGTAGAGCATTGCAGATGAGGGGTCTCCGTCGAGGAGGCTCCTGGCGTATTCATAATAGCTGTAGGCAAGTATAGGGAAGATTCCCTTACGCTCGCTTTTTCCTATAGAGTAGCCTGCCATCTCAATCCTCCTCTTAATTGTTCTGTTAAAGGAACCCCTGCTGAGGCTCACTGCATTGAGCAGCATATCAGTCTCTGCCTTTACCTTCGCGGACCTCAGCCAGCACATCTCATAGTTTGAGCTTTCAATGTCAGAATAAACCCTCTGCAGGTTCTTCCTCTTCTCCCTGAAGCTCAGGAAGGGAAAGATAATCTCTGCATAGGATATCCTCTCTGCCGCCTCAGACATCTTATTAAGGCAAAGCGTTCTTAGAAGGGCCTTGTCAAGGATAAACGGCTTTCCCCCCTGGTTGTAAAATTTATCCCACATAATTGCGGAGTAATAGCGCTCCATGGCGTAGCCGCCGTTCATTATGCTGCCTATCCTCTTAAACATCAAGGACTCATTTAATGCGCCCGTATTTCTTGGGTTCATCCCATTTATTGTATTCGTATTTATTGTATTAAGGGGGGCTGTTGCATTAAGGGAAGCATTAAGGGAAGCATATGCTCTCTGGTTATTAACATTGTTCCTGTTGATATTCTTCGCATTGAGACTGCCGCCATTGGAATCGCCAGTTGCACTCTCATTAAAAAATTCCCTCATTAGAGTAAGGGAGAGATTAATGTTTGAGAAGGCGTCTTCAAGCCTCTCAAGTACTATCATGTTTGTCTGGAAATCCTCCCTGCTGTTCACCTTTCTTGTAAGAACCCTTTTCTTCATGCCCACGATGCTGCGCTCATATCCCATCAGGGTTTTATACATCTCCTGGTCGTCCAGCCCTGAAAGAAATGCCTTCTTCCCCTCTATGCCTGCACCGAAGCAGAAGCTTGCCGCAGAGTAGTATCTCCCCTTTGAGAAAGCATCCATCCCTCTCTTATAAAGCTTAAGCCCCCTGCTGATATTAAAGAGAGTGAAGTTATTGTATACATACTCATTATAGGAAGGATGGGAGTTATTGCGAAAGTTATTGCGCGCATACTTACTGCCGGCATACCCCCCTAGCTTATGTCGGTTGTTAAGACTTGAGTTCGCATCAGAGCATATCCTAACAGATATGGCTCTCATAATAGCCGTGTAGTATGAGGGAGCATAGGGTGTGTACTTGTTTGGCATGAACTCATTATCAGTTGATATTGAGAGCGCATCCTCAACATTGAATAACGGCTTAACATCAACCCCCAGCGTCCTCCCGTACTCGACAAGGTCTGTCATGCTCGTTGAATTGGAGAGGTCACTGGAGATGTTATTGGAGGAGTTATTGGAAGGGTTATTGGGGGGGTTATCCCTCCTGCTTGCACCCCTTCCCCTTTTAAGGGCAAACCTTGACCCCCTGGGGATTATCACTGTTTTTAATCCTGCCTCCGCGGCTGCCTCAATCTTCTCCTTTATGCCGCCCACAAATCCTATCATGCCCCCTGAGTTTATCGTCCCTGTTATTGCAACACTTTCGTCAACGGGCAGATCCATAAGGACAGCTGCTGTCAGGACGGTTATTGCCGCGCCGGCGCTTGGGCCGCCCACGATGCTCGAGCCCGATGTTATTGTGTAAAAGAAATCGTATTTTGAGCAGTCCTTGTTGGCTATGCCGCATGCAATCTCCCTCGCGAACCTCGTGCTGAGCTGGGTGTCAAACTTGGTGAATGGAAAGGTGTACATAAACACCCTTCCTACTCCGGGTGTGACATCGACATAGAGCTTTGCAGTTGTGCCGCTTATATTCTCGCCTTCGCCCTCCACTGCCAGAAGCGTCATCTCCCCATGCCTGACATTATCAAGGCTTATGGAAGGAATATTCCTAAAGATTGTGCTAAAGAGATTATCTGTTTTCTCAGATGAGATTGCAGATGAGATTGCATACCCCCCTCTGTACGCCCCCCTGTGCGCCCCTCTGGCAGTCGGCGCGCTGGCTATAGCAAATGCAAAGAGAGTTATTAACAACAATGGAGTTATTAACAACAATGCCAAGCCTGCCTTTTTATACCGCCTAAGCGCCATACAACTTTAGTAGGCACCTCTGCCTTTTAACACTTATGAAAATCAGAATAGGCTTCTCCCCTGTTTCTCCCCTAAAAACCTTCTCCCATAAAAAGTTAGGTGGCTTTTTTTATTATTGATTGTTTTATTATTGATGATTGTTCTAATGATTGTTTTATTATTGATTATTGATTTATTATTTCTCGTTATTTATTCTCTCTGTATACCTGCATTTTGGATAGTTGCTGCAGCCTATGAATGTGCCGTAAAAACTCTTTCTTATAACCAGGGGGGAGCCGCACTTGGGGCACTTCCTCCCCTTGACAAGCTCCTCCTGATTCGTTCCCGCTTTCCCGTTATTCTTGGAGGGGCACTCAGGGTTTATGCACATCTCAAGCGGCTTCTTCCCCTTTCTTATAAGTTTTACAACAGGGTAGCCGCAGTGCTCACAAACCTTCCCTGTAGCCCTTATCATCCCTGTCTGGAGGATTTTAAAGGTTACCTTGCACTCAGGATAATTTGAGCAGGCAATAAACCTCCCGAATTTCCCCCTCTTAATAAGCAGGGTTCCGCCGCATTCAGGACACTTCCCTATCTTAGCCGCCTCCTCCTCGCTTGACTTAAGAGCTGCAATGAGCTCTTTTCCTATAAGCGCGTCTTTCTCCTTAAACTCCTCCAGTAAACCAATGAGGACATCCTTTGCCTCATTAAGGATTAGCTTGACGCTCTTGGACTTCTCCCTCACCTCCTCCATCTCTTTCTCAAAGTGCCTCGTCAGTTCCTCGCTCACGACTTTAGGGCAGCACTTCTCGAGGGTTTCAATAATCTTTTCCCCGAACTCTGTCGCCCTTATCGAGGAGTCGACGATATATCCGCGCTGGTAAAGCGTGTCTATAATCTGCGCCCTTGTCGCCTTTGTCCCGAGGTTCCTCTTCTCCAGCTCCTTGATTAGTGATGCTGGAGTGTATCTCTTCGGGGGTGTCGTCTCCTTTTCCTCAATCCTCTTGTCCCTAAGTATAACCTCCTCACCCTCCTTCAGGAGGGGCAGCTCGTCAAAGTTTTTGTTAACATAGGGGGAATAAAACCTTCTCCATCCCTCCTTCTTCACGAATACGCCTGAAGCGGTGAACTCCTCTGAGTTGACATCTGCAACTACTGTAGTCTTTTCAAACACTGCAGGCTCTGCGAAGCAGGCAAGAAACCTCCTTACGATAAGGTCGTATATCTTTCTGTCTCTCGGCCCAAGATTAGGG
>WALR01000032.1 GCA_015522765.1 Candidatus Woesearchaeota archaeon
CTCATGGGGAGCAGCAATGTGATAAGCCACACCACACTAGAGCATCAGGGCCAGGCAGGCGTCCTTATAAGCGGTTCGTCTGCTGATAACAATCTCAGCGATAACTACCTCTACAACAACACCATAGCAGTCGACATAAACTCTGACTCTGACAATAACATATTCAACAATAACATCTCCTCAAGCAGTAGCCTAGGGATGAACATAACCACTGGCTCTGTCTACTGGCTTATAACCTCGAGGAACAGGATTATTGACAACAACCTAACGGTAAGCGGAACCATTAATATAACAGGTTCAGGAGTTCTTGAGCTTATTAATTCCTATTTGACACTTAATGGGGTCCTCTTTGACAGGACAGGGAATATCACGACGCTTGAGTCTGAGAGCAGCAACCTCACCGCGAACACCGCAACGGATGTGTCATTTGACAATGTGGACACTAACCTGACCGTCGTGCTTTCGGCGAATGTTTCAGCCACATTTTTAGTTTCACCCGTGACTCCAAACTCAACACCAGGCAGTCTCACCACGCTTAAGGCAGTCTCTGTCGATGTCCCTGCCGCTGTAGAGGGGAATATCAGCTGGGTGATAATAAGGATATTCTACAACGCCTCTGAACTTGCAGCCGCAAATATCGACGAGAGCACCCTTAAAATTTACTACTACAACGAGAGCTCATCCTCCTGGCAGCTTGAGCCACATCAGGGAGTGGACACAACCAATGACTATGTATGGGCTAATGTTACCCACCTCTCGACATACGGAGCATTCGGCTCTGCACCTGCAACATCATCATCGTCAGGCGGAAGCAGTTCATCAGGGGCATACACAAATACAATTATTCTCAGTGAGAACGCGACAACCGTTAAACTGATGGACGGGGAGGGTGTCCGCATGAACTTTGAAGACAGGTACTATACGCTAACCCTAAGCTCTTTTAACGCGAGCTCTGCCGACTTCATCATTACCTCCTATTATACGACTAACCAGGAATTCTCTGTGTCTAAGGACTCCGGCAGGAACATAAACCTTAACAACGACCCTTACTATGATTTAGAGGTGGAGGTTCCGGACATAAGCGGAGGGAGTATCCTTGTCTCCCTAAGAAAGATTCACACAACAAGCATTTACAAGGGAAAGAATAAGAGCAAGGCAGTGCCTGCTCCTGCACCCCAGCCCTCAGAGGTGGCTCCCACAGGGAATGCTGTGTCAGGAGAAACCAAAACCACTCCAAAGAAGGAGACCACCACAGAAGAGGCAACAGGAGAGGCGAAGAAGGAGGAGAACCCGCAGAATGCAGCAGCCCCTGAGGAAGAGGAGAAGAATAAAGCAGCAGAGAACACTAAGGAGAAGGAGGAGCAGCCTCCAATGAAGAAGAGCTTTATGGAGGGGAAGGAAACCCTTATCTTCATCGTCCTGGCAGCAGTGGTCCTCCTCATAGCATTATTTGTTGTGTTAAGGGCCAAGAGGAGCTATTGATTCCTATAATTTAAATAGGAGTTGTTATGTCCTTGGTGTATGCGCGGCAAGGATGCTTCTTGGAATGTAAAGAGTATTTTTCTCAGCTATCTTCTCTACCTTGCAGAAAGAGGAGGCCTCTCCAAAGAGATAGCCACCTCAAGTGTTGAGATTGGGAAGGCGCTCTCCATGAGCCAGCAGTCAGCCTCAAGGATACTTGCGGAGATGGAGGAGGCAGGCCTTATCGAGAGGAAGACCTTCAACAGGGGGACGAGGGTTGTAATCCTCGAGAAAGGCATAAGCATCCTGAGAGAGATATACTCACTCCTTGAAAAGTCATTTAACATAAGTGTAAGCGGCAGGGTTGTTAAGGGAATGGGGGAGGGCAGCTACTACATAAGAGAATACTCAGAGATGATAAGGAAATGCACCTCTTTCAGGCCCTATCCGGGCACACTAAACATTCTTGTAGAGCCCCAGCTCATACGCCTTATCAGGGCGGGAAAACCCTTCTGCACAATTAAGAGGTTCTCAAGGCGCGGAAGGACATTCGGGGAGGCCTACATTTACAGGGCGGAAATCCTGTTCAGGCAGAATAATGCAGTCGCCTCTCCCGAGATTTATATTGTGGTTCCCAGGAGGAGCCGCTACTCAAATGTTATAGAGATAATATCAAGGCATAACCTCAGAAAGAAGTTCTCTCTCAGGGACGGCGAGAATGTTACTGTTAAGATGAGCGCTCCTTAAACACCTCCCTGAACGCCTTGAAGTCTCCTTCTGTATGCAGGACAAAAATTATGCTTCCCAGATTCCTGAAATCAAAATTATTTATGACATCCCTCATTATTCTTGCCCCTCCCCTAATGTTAAACCCCGCTATCCCGCATCCTATGGCAGGGACGGCTATGCTCCTGCACCCCTTCTCCTCGGCAAGCTCAAGGCTCCTCTTTAGGGAGCTCCTTATAGAATCTGCGGTTGCCCTGCTGTTCCCCCTTAAAGACATGGTGGCAGCGTGAATCACATACCTTGCCTTTAAATTCCCGCCGCTGGTCAGCGCGGCATCCCCTACAGAGATGCCTCCTATCGCCCTGCTCTCCCTGTTTATCACCTCTCCGCCCCTCATTGCAATGTAAAGCGCGAGGCCGCCTCCATGAATCAGCTCTGCATTGGCGGCGTTGACAATGGCATCAGCGTCAATCTCCGTGATGTCCCCCTTGACTATCCTTATCTCAACACCCATACTAAAGAATAAGCGGCAGAAGTATAAATATTCTTTGATGGTCTTTAATTGCTATAAGAATTGATTTTAGCGTAGTTTGCACTTACAATACTTCTTAATTATCTACGAATGTAAGGGTCAAGCGCATTTGTTAAGTATTAATAATGTGAACAAGATTATTGACTTATCTTAGCTATTATATCCTCAACATGTAAGTTGGCTACTGCTCTGCATAGGTCATTAATTCTCATTTTATGAACATCTCCCAACACTTTTATAGCATTTATATTTGAGATCATTCTTCTGGCTATCCTCTTATTAGCAAGTTCAAGTAATTCTTTTTGTCGGTTATCATTAACTAATACTCTATCTGCTCTTCTGTAACTTCCTGCATCCTGACAGACAGGATCCTCATTAAAGACTGGTTCTTTGTTAGGGGCAAAAATAAGAGATCCAGCTTCATATCTCAATCCATCAAGACTTAATTTCTTTCTTTTAGCTTCATCTTTTGATGTCACAGCAAAACAAGCATACCCCTTATTAAAGCAATGGCTTTTCAAATATCCTGGAGAATTCCCTCTCTCATAC
>WALR01000033.1 GCA_015522765.1 Candidatus Woesearchaeota archaeon
ATAAGAGACAGCAGTAGGAACATCAGCCTAATCTTTAGTCTTCCCCTTCCGGTGGGCTTGAGCTTTCTGCTCCCGCAGCTGCACACAATCTCTCTTTCAAATAGAAACCTGTTCCTCTTCCTGCCCTTCAGCCAGACTACCTGCCCAGTGTTGATAGCGCTCTTTTTTCCGCATCTCTCACACAGAAATTCTATCCTCACCCTGTTTCCTCCTCTTATGGCTCAATTAAAATTCCATTCCCTTCCATCCGCCCTTATGAACATGTCCGCCTCTCTCGGTCCCATTGTTCCCGCGGCGTAATTCGGGAAGCGCGGCTTCCTCTTCCTCCACACCTTAAATATAGGGTCGATAAAAATCCACGACTGTTCAACCTCTTTCCAGCTTGTGAATAGGGTTGTGTCGCCTGATATGGTATTGTATATGAGCTTCTCGTATGCCTCAGGGGTGTTTGGCCCGAACTCTGCCTCGTGGCTGAAGTTCATTCTCACAGACTGGATGTCCATGCCGCTCCCAGGCGTCTTCAGGTTGAATGTTGTCTCCATCCCCTCCTCCGGCTGTATCCTTATTGTCAGCATGTTTGGCCGCATCCCCCCTTCCACATCGCAGAACAATACGCATGGAAGCTCCTTGAACTGGATGATTATGTTTGCAAACCTATCCTTCATCCGCTTCCCTGTCCTTAAATAAAACGGCACCCCCGCCCACCTCATATTGTTTATTGTGAGCTTCATCGCCACAAATGTCTCTGTGTCAGAGTCTCTTCTTACCCCCTCTTCCTCCCTGTATCCCTTCACGCTTCTCCCCTTCACGACGCCTGCGGAGTATTGCCCCCTTACAATATTCGTCTCAACATCCTTTGAGGTGAGGGGGGTTAATGAGCGGAAGACCTTCACCTTCTCACTGCTGATGTCCCTGCCGCTAAGGCTGACGGGCGGCTCCATAGCTATTAATGACACCAGCTGTAAAAGGTGGCTCTGCACCATGTCTCTCAGGGCGCCTGCAGAATCATAGTAGCCCCCCCGCCTCCCTACGCCGGCGTCTTCTGCCACTGTTATCTGGACATTGTCAATGTACTTCTGGTTCCATAACTGCTCGAATATTATGTTTGTGAATCTCAGGACGAGTATGTTCTGCACAAGCTCCTTGCCCAGATAATGGTCTATCCTGAATATCCTGCTCTCTGGGAATCCGTGCTTGAGCATCTTGTTAAGCCGCTTTGCAGAGGCGATGTCGCTGCCGAAGGGCTTCTCTATTATCACCCTCCTCCAGAACTTGTTCTTTTTGTCATGCGCCAGCCCGTATTTCTTGAGCATCTTTGCTATTACCCCGAAGTTGTCGGGGGAGGTGGCGAGGTAGTAGAGAAGGTTTGATTCGTTTTCCTCCTCTTCTATCTTCCTCTTAAGCTTTGCATACGCCTCTTCCTTTGTGAAGTCTGCTTTCAGGTAGTCGACGATTTTTAGGAAGCTGTCAGTATTTTTTCCGCTCTTAACGGTTGAGAAGTACTCTATCGAGTTCTTTACCTTCTCCCTGAAGATATCATTGGTGTAGTCCCTTCTGCCTATTGCGATAACCCTGAATTTTTTTGGGATGGTTCCCTGGCGATTCATGCTGTTAAGTGCCGGGAATATCTTCCTGTTCGCGAGGTCTCCCGTTGCTCCAAAGAGTATCATTATCACCCTGTCTGCTGGAGCTGCATACTCATCCTTTTTACTCCTCTCAATCTTTTTTTCTATAACTATCTCCTTTTCTTTTTCCGCTATTTTTTGTATTGCCATTTTACCCTCTGCTCTTGTCCTCTTCCTGATTCCTCAATGTATAAAAATCTATTGATTGGTTAGAAGAATACGGCTGCCGGGATTCGAACCCGGGTTACAACCTTGGGAGGGTTGTGTCTTACCGCTGGACCACAGCCGTGTAATCCTGCCGTGCAAAGGAAGAAACTCTCCTTAATTAATTTTATGCTCTCTGCTGAACCTTCTGCTTAGGAGGTGGCGGCTCCTGCTCGCCACAAAGGGTAGGAGGAAGAAGACGAGATAAAACAGAGTTAAGGGGACGGGGTTATTAATGTTAAGGGATGCCAATGAGCCGAGATTGTTAGCTGCCTCCACCACGACGATGAGGTTGATTACTCCGATTAGCGGAACTATGAGGACAATTATCGAGTGGTGGTGCTCCTCGAGTGTCTCAAGGGAGTTCACTATTAAATTGAGAAGGTAGCCTATAATCAGGCCGTTAATTGCGACGAGGAGGTAGTTGAAGTCAGCGCTCAGCATGACGAAGAGGGGGATGAACACGAGTGATATGAAAAAATTCAGGAGGATTATTGAGAAGAGGCTTATCCAGTAGGTGATTCTCTCTACATGCTTTATGACGCTTCTTTCACTCGCTATTCTTGCCTCAATCTCCTCGAGCTTCACCAGCTCCTTCCTCTCATCAGCTCTTTTCTTCTTTTTTGCCCTTCCCATCTTTTATTTAAGCCCCCTGAGCTTGTTAATCAGGTAGGCCCCCCTGTCTTCCTCTTCTTCCATTCTTCCTTTCGATCCGCGAATCTCGTCTGCTATCCTGTAAAACGCGGCCGCCGCCCTGCTGGAGGGGTGGCTATGGACAACGGGATGCTTCATCTTCTTGCTCGCTATGACTGCGCTGTCAAAGGGCACTACTCCGAGCAGCCGCATGCCGAGAAGCCTCTCAGCATCTGCTGGCAGCACCTCGCTGTAATCCGCGCTGTTCTTGTTTATTATGAACCCTCCTAATTTCTTGCCGTGTTTCTCTATAAGCTTCCTCGTCTTTATTGCATCAGACAATGAGACAAGGTCCGGCTCCACGACAAGGATGACCTCGCCTGCGGACCCGATAGTTGTCTCCACCTCCCTTCCAAAGCCTGAGTGGCAGTCTATTATTACAAAGGAGTATTTGTCCGAGAGTCTGCTTACGACCTCTCTGAATCTTTTCAGGTGTTCTGCGCTCATTATCCTTGATGATATGTCCCCTGGGACAACCCTTATGCCCGAGCTGTGCCTGTATATGGACTCCTCTATGAGGTTCTTTCCCTCAAGGACATCATGAAGTGTTACAGGGAGCCTTGGGGAGCCGAGGAATATGCTTATGTGGGGGGAGTTAAAACTCCCGTCAACGAGTATTACCTGCTCTGACCTTGAAAGAACGGCGGCAAGGTTTATTGCTGTCGTCGTCTTGCCTGTCCCCCCTTTCCCGGAGCCAATTGCGATTATCCTTCCTCTTTTTCCCATCGTCTAGTCACTCGTTGTTCCCTCAATCTCCTCCTTGAACCTCTCAATTATCTCTTTTGTTTTATAAAAGTATGCCTCCAGTGTCGGCGTGTCTATATCTATTATTGAGCCGTCGTTCATTGTGACGCTCATTGTCACATGCTTTCTGTATTCGTTGCTCCTCGTGAATCTTGACCTTGAAATCTTCCTCATAAACAGGTAGAGGTCCGCCGCCTCCTTCATTGTTTCTGAAGGGCGGAATTTCTTTGCTGTTTCTATGGATTCCCTCATCGATACAGGCATCTCGTCTATCTTTCCCTCTTCATAGAGCTCCTTTACTATGCCCCCTATCACATCCTCATATGCTCCCATCAGCCTCCCGAATATGCTAAGGAACACATCAACAGTCCTCGTGTATTTAAGACTGACATTGACCAGGTGGTCAGCCCTCTTCAGATTGCTCTCTGCTTCTCTAAGATAATCCCTCATCTTTACTCACTTCCTCCTTTACTCTTTCTAAAAGCTCCCCTGCGTCGTTAAGGAAAGACCCCAGCAGGTCAGGGCTCAGCTTCTTTATGTCAAAATCATCCGAGAATATGACGAAGTCCTCCTTAAATGAAACCTCGAACGGGGATTCCCTGTGGGCGTTTGAAAGGCGGTTGATTGTCTCAATGGTCTTAACCATCCTTTTGCTGATTCCATATCTTTCAGTTATGAACTCCTCAAAAACCCTCTGCCTTGCCTTAACTGAATTATGAAAGACAGGTATCCTCTTGTATGTCCTCTCATACACCACCGCGCCCTCGATGGTTTTTTCTATTGCAGAATTAATCTTTGAAAGGACTGTCAGCAGCAGCTTCGAATCCTTGAGAAGGGGGTAGGTTTGTGTTAAGAGATGATCAGCCACCTCTATATCTTCCTCTGCGCCTTCAATGCACTCTTTATACTCCTTTTTCATAACTCCCATATATTAATTAATATGATTCCTGAGCTTAAAAAGTTTATGATTATTTAAGGATGAACCCTGGCCATATTACCACTTGCGGGGTTAGAGAGACTTAAAGGACTGCGTTACGCATCAGAGGAGAATAATAAAAGATAATTTAATATTCTGAAACAATATCTTTATATATTACTTATCTACGCCTGAGAATATGAAGCCCAAATTAATGACATTAATTGGCGTGTTTCTTATTTCCCTTACCGGATTGATGTTTGAGGTGCTACTCACAAGGGTGTTTTCATCCTTGCTTTGGTACCATTTTGCATTCATTGCAATCTCTTCTGCTTTACTCGGATGGGGATTGGGCGCGTGGATATTAACATTCTTCAGGAGGAGGTATAGCCTATTGGGTATATTGTCGTTTATCTTCTCTCTGGCTATCCTTCTCTTCTTATACATTGTAATTGTTGTTCCTGCAACTACCATTTCCCTCACCGTTTATTATATCTTTGCCGTGTTTCCTTTCCTGCTTGGGGGGATGTGCCTCTCTCTGGTATTTGACATATTTGGCAAGTACTCAGGAAGGCTGTATTTTTATGACTTGTTGGGCGCCTCATTGGGCGCATTGAGTGTCCCCCTCCTATTAAGAGTTGTTACTCCAAGCTCCCTTATTATTCTGACAGCCATAATTCCTCTTCTGGCATCTCTTTTTTTTATGAGCTTATCAAAAAGGAAGCAAATCTTCCCATACATATTAATCTTCATTTTAGTCGGGGTTTTCATCTTTAATGTTATGACAAATACCATGTCCCTCCCTATAGGACAGACAAAAGCGCTGGCGCAGCAGTTAAATGCAAATAAAAACCTGCATATAGTAAGGACCGAGTGGAATTCATTCTCAAGAGTGGACCTTGTGGAGGGTTTTGGTGACAACTTCCTGGCCAATAATTACATTGACACATTTGCATGGACTTACATAATTCCCTGGAATCAATACAGCATGAACTATACTAAAGGGTGGTTCAGGTATCTTCCCTATGCCGTAAAGCCGAAGCCAAAGGTGCTGATAATCGGCCCGGGGGGAGGAACTGATGTTGCACTTGCATTAGCATCGGGAAGCAATAATGTGACTGCCGTCGAGATTAATTCACTTATTGTTAAGAATGTTCGGAGCTATGGCAGCAGGGCAGGCAATATTTATAACAATCCCAAAGTAAATATTTTTGTTGATGAAGGCAGGAATTTTGTAAGTCGTTCTTCCTCAAAATATGATATGGTGCTGCTTGGTTTTGTCGACTCTTCCAGTGCGATAATAGCAGGCGGGCTTGTTATGGCCGAGAATTACCTTTACACTGTGGAGGCATTCGAAGACTACCTCTCCCATCTGAACAGGGATGGGGTTCTCGCATTTGTAAGATATGAGATAGACATACCAAGACTCATCACCATTGCAAAGGAAGCCCTGAAAGGGGTGGGGATTCAGGATAACCTCAAAAATCATTTAATAGTCGTCTCGCAGACAGATCCCTCTCAGAGGGAGAAATTTCTTGGAAATCAGATGGTGTTTATTATTAAGAAAAGTCCTTTTACTATGAAAGAGATAAGCCGTATTAAACCAATTATTGAAGAAGAAAATTTGTCTCCCGTTATCCTGCCTTACACCAACATAGATGAGCCTTATAATCAGTTTTTATCCAATAAAATGAGCTTTAAGCAATTTGAATCCAGGTTCAACATCAATATTAAGCCAACCCATGATGATAACCCCTTTTATTTTGCATATTATAAGCCGCTTGGCATTCCGATGCGCTATTTAATGTACTTATCATATCCTTTTCTGGTCAGTCTCCTCTTGTTCGGGCTCGTGCTGCTGTTCAAGAGAACAGTCAGAAAAGAAAAAATCAGACTCAGGATACATTATCTGATATATTTCACAGGGCTTGGTATGGGATTTATGCTTATGGAGATTCCAATCCTGCAAAAATTCATTTTGTTATTGGGAAGGCCGGTTTATACATTCTCCGTTATTTTATTCTCTCTGCTTCTCTCAGTCAGCTTTGGAAGTCTTGCAAGCGGGCGTTTCCATGAGAAGAAGCTGCCCAGAACAGTGATTTATTCAATTATTATCGCCTCATCAATCATGGTAATTTACCTCTTCCTGCTTACTCCGATTATCAGGGTGCTGCTGCCCCTTTCTTTACCCCTTCGTATAATAATGACATTCATCCTTCTGTTACCGCTGGGCTTCTTTATTGGAATTCCATTCCCTTCAGGAATGAGGATGCTGAAAATAGAGAAGCAGGATGTGCCCCTTGCGTGGGGGGTGAATGGATTGGCTTCTGTGTTTGGTTCTGTCCTTGCAACAGTTATTGGCGTCGCAATTAACTTCTCTACAGCATTGCTGCTGTCAGTCCTCTCATACATCATGGTTATTGTATGCACTATAATAATATCTGCTCGCCTGAAGAAAATCAGCAAAACATGATAAAATCAACGGATAGAAATTTATTTTCTACCTTGAATAGCCGTTCTTTCTAAGCTCCTTAAGCCACATGAGCCCTATCCTTATCATTTCCTTGTTGAACTTGTCGCTTACGATGTATATCTTTCTGTAAAGGTCGTAGTCTATGAGCCCCATGCTCTTCATAGGCGTGACTATCCTGTCATAGAACTGGCGCTTGTTATAGCTGAGCTTCACCTTTTTTCCCTTGTAGGGCTCCTCGTCTATCTCTGCTACCATCTCCCCCTCGTGGAGCTTGGTGGCGAAGAAGCTCATCTCTGTCTTTGTGAAGGTTCCGCCCTGCTTAATCATTGTCCTTATGAGGAGCTTTCCAACTATCCTCTGCTGTGAAGTCGCGAATATAATCTCATATATGTCCTCTGGAAGATTAAACATATCAAATAGTATTACCATATTCACCCCCCATATAGAAGAGCCACACGAGTATATAAATTTTACTATTATTTGCTGTGCATCGCCACTAATTCCCTTTCTATAACTTATGCTATAGTAGGATGTTTAGGGCAGGATAATCTAAACCAGTAAAGCTTAAATATGCTTTGATACTGGTAGTGCACATGAGATGCCCCTACTGCAAGTCGCCCAGGACAAAGGTCGTTGACAAGAGGGAGTCCAAAAACGGCGAGGTAACAAGGAGGAGGAGGGAGTGCCTTAGCTGCGGCCGGCGCTTCACCACCTATGAAGAGGTGGAACAGCCGGATATAATGATTGTGAAAAAGGACGGGAGGAGGGAGCCCTACAGCAAGCAGAAGCTCAGGACAGGAATAATAAAGGCATGCGAGAAAAGGCCTATAAGCATGAACACCATCGACGATATTGTTAAGCATGTGGAGTCGAGGATAAGAAGCGCGGGCAAGAGGGAGATTACGAGCAGAAGAATAGGGACGATGGTTATGCAAAGGCTGAAAAAGACCGATGATGTCGCCTATATAAGATTCGCCTCTGTGTACAGGGAGTTTGAGGACCTGAAGGAGTTCCTGAACGAGTTGATAAAGCTCATAGGTAAGAAGGATGGTAAGGCTAAATCCCATAAAAAGGGCGGAGAAGATAGAAAGTCTGGAGGCTGATGCCCGGCTCCCCTGGGTGCAGGATGAGAAGGGCTATTTCCTTATAAGGGTCCTCCACGACGAGGGTGTTATCGAGGTCGGCTACTGCACAAATGACGATGTGATTAGGAAGAGCATAAAGGGCAGGGATGCAGAGGGGCTCTACCACAAAATAATCTCCCTTGGCCTCGTCTCAAGGACTGAGCACGCCGCCTATCTGGGGAAGGAGCTTTGCAGGGCGGAGCTGGCGCTGAAAAACGGGCTTAATTATGTTCAGGACAAAAAATTGAATTTCAGGCAGCTGCCTAAGAGGTCAAAATCATGATGAACCGTCTCTATCCCCTAAGGGTTTCATCACTGGGGGAGCGGGAGCAGTTCTACAAAAACGACTTTAGGAAAAGCTTACGAAGGATTAACGACTGGTTCAGGGAAATTTTCTTTCATCCGCAGTTCATAGCCGTTGATCCCGGAAGCGACACAGGAATCAGCAGGGATAATAAGAGGGGCCAGCGCCTGCTCATATTCAGGGCTGACACGGATATGGCAGGGCTGTTTGAAAGAATTGCTCCTGAGGATGTCTACTACGACAGGAATCATTACAGGAATCCCTCAAATGTTGCAAAGAGGGGGTTGTTCAGGGAGGCGCTTGAGAGGAATCTTGCAACAGCCCAGGAACTCGTTTTTGACATAGACGCCGAGAACATGAACTGCCCTGCGCATGACAAGGGGAGGGTGTGCGAGCTCTGCATAAACGCCTCCCAGAACCAGGCCTTCTCGTTAAAAAATTACCTTGAGGCCGAGCACTCTATGGAGTCAAGGGTTGTTTTCAGCGGAAGGGGGTTTCATGTTCATGTGGATAAGCGCTTCTCAGCCATGGGTTTTGATGAGAGGGAGGAGCTGAATAATGAACTCATGAAATACTTCGCGATAGACCCCTGGGTCAGCAGGGGGAGGATACGCCTCATAAGGATGCCATTCTCACTGAATGCGCTTGTCTCAAGGATAGTTGTCCCCCTAACAGGAGAGGAAAGGATAAGGGTGCACTCGTCAAAGGAGATTATGCCTTCTTTCCTGGAGAGGAAGCCCTATAAATCGGCAATTACGCCCGGCTAGCATTCATTACTCCTCGTCGTTGTCGTCGTCTTCTCCTTCTCCCTCAAACGGGTTGTCAACTACCTCTTCCTTCTTGCCGTAGTACTTCTCCTCTTTTCCGTAGTACTTTTTCTTCTTTTCTTCCTCGCTTTTTTCTTCTTCCATAAAAACACCGTTATTTCCTAAGTTAAAAAGATATTTAAATCTTGCCCTCAACACCCTTTTCATGGTTGTTATAGGGATAGTTGGTTTATGCGGCGCCGGAAAGACAAGCGTTGCGAGGATTCTCGAGGCGGCGGGCTTCTCCTATCTGCGATTCGGGGACGCGACCATGGAGGAGCTTAAGAGGAGGGGGCTCGCTGTTAATGAGAGAAACGAGAGGACGATAAGGGAGGAGATAAGGGCAGAGCATGGCATGGCGGCTTATGCAGTCTTAAACTACAGTAAGATAAGGGAACTCTCAAAGAGGGGAGATGTGGTTATTGACGGGCTCTACAGCTGGGAGGAGTACCTCTGGCTGAAGAAGAGGATGAGCCGGCTTTTAATATTGGCGGTCTACACCCTTCCTCAAAAGAGGGCTGCGCGCCTCTCTAAACGAAGTGAGAGGCCTCTGACTCTGGAAGAGATGAGAAGGAGGGACCTTGCAGAGATAGAAAACCTCAACAAGGCTGGTCCGATTGCGATTGCGGACTATACTGTTCTTAACAACTCAACAAAGGGAGAGCTTAAAAGCAAAGTTCAGGATTTTATAAGAACACTGAGGAGGGGGAAAAATGGGAAGGCTTAGCTGGGAAGAGTACTTCATGGAGATTGCAAGGGTGGTTGCGAGCAGGTCGACCTGCGACAGGAAGAGTGTGGGTGCGGTAATAGTAAGGGACAAGACAATCCTGAGTACAGGCTATAATGGGAGCATAAGGGGGCTCCCCCACTGCGACGAAGCAGGGCATATGATGGAGAACGGCCACTGCGTGAGGACAATCCATGCAGAGGCAAACGCGATAGTTCAGGCGGCGAAGAACGGCGTGAGAATTGACGGTGCGGACATATATGTTACGGCTTCCCCCTGCTGGAACTGTTTTAAGATGCTCGCGAATGCGGGTATAAAAAAGATATACTACGGGGAGTTCTACAGGGATGAAAGGATAATTGAGGCGGCGAAGACTCTCGGGATAGAGCTTATTGACATGAAGAATAAGGCTCAGCACGGCAGTTCAGAGTCCTGAAACTCTCGGAGGGTTTATGGAAAGAAAAAATATAATGCGGATACTTGAAGCAGTAACCCCCATACTCATAAAACCGACATACTCCTCGCTGACCATAGGCATATCGAAGAGGTTCTTTCTTTTTAATGTGATGAGGAGGCTTGTGCGTGTTATGGAGGATGACCCCTACCTGAACTTCATCTCTTTGATTAAGAGCTATAAGCTGCTTGGGCGCTTTCTCCACGGGACACTTTACGAGATTTACAGGGACAGGAACAAGCTCTACTTCAAGAACTTCTTTGTTGACAGAGAGCTTTACGCAATGGTTAAGGCAGATATAGAATCCCTCTATCCCGCCTACAAGGAGCTTAAGTTGACAATAACCAAAAGGGGGCTCATTGTTTATGACAACTACAAGAAGAATGCTTTTAATGTCCTTTTGATGACTATTCATTCCGGCTCGTGGGTGCCGGCTAACATAAAGAAAAAGCTGAGGATAAGCGAGCACAAGAGGCATATCGAGGAGGACACTGCCACTGACAGGCTCTACAGGAAGATAGTTCTTCGCAAGGGTGGGATATGGATTGACAACAAGCAGTCGAGGTTTGTGATAGACTTCAACAGGAACCTTTCAAACGCAATCTACTCCGATAACTCTGAGAGTTTTATAGGCAGGATATGGAGAGAGAACCCTGCGGAGCGTGAGGTGAAGGATATTTACAGGAGCCACAGGGAGTTTTACTTTGTCCTCTCAAGATTAGTGGAAAGCTACCGTTTCAACATAATATTTGACGGCCACTCAATGAGGGGGCTTGACGGCAGGCCCAATATAAGCTTCGGCACGAAGTTTATCCCTGAATTTTATATGCCCATAGTCAGGAGTATGCAGAAGAGGATGATACGCCTCGGCTACAGCCCTGTTCTTCTTAACACCCCCTACTCAGGCGGCTACATATTGAGGTGGCTGAGTCAGCAGTTCCCCTCCCTCTTCATATTCTCAATGGAGATAAACAAAAAGCTGTATGTTAACAGCAGGAACAGGATAAAGAAGAGGATGCTCAACAGGATTGCGGGTGAACTGCCGGCAATATTTGACATAAATGAGGGGGATGATGAGTGATGGGAAAAGGGACAGCCAAGAGGGTTCTTAAGAGGTCGAAAACAGGGATGGAGACAGAGTTCCACATTATCGATTCTGAGGGGAGAATAAGCAACAGGGCTTCTGAGCTGATAAGGAAGATTAAGAGGCAGAACTCCCATATTCAGATAATGCCCGAGGTTGGGAAGAGCATGATAGAGTTCGGCTGCTACCCGGACATAGCTACCTACAACCCTGTGCTTGACATGGTTAAGTCAATTGAAGAAGCGTACAGGGCAGGTGAGGAGGAGGGTCTTTTCATTTATCCCTTCGCAACCTATCCGGGAAGGTTTAATGCCGTTATGAGGAGCAAGAAGAGGTATAAGATACATGAGAAGGTCGTGGGGAAGGAGAACATGACCAATTCCCCCAGGGTGACGGGCTTCCACCACCATTACTCCCTGCCCAAGGGGGTGTTTGACAATGAGAAGCTCATGATACGGCTCATGAAGAAGAGCAAGCTCGAGGCAAGCCTGATATCATCCTACAACTTTGAGATAGCGGCAGACCCTGCTTTGACATTGTTCACCCAGTCATCCCCTTTTTATCAGGGCGGGCTTCTTGGAAAGGATTCAAGGGTGATAATGTACAGGGGAGGGAAAAAGCTAAGGCAGATGAAGGGGCTTTATGCCAGGCACCAGCAGCTGGGCGGGCTTCCCCCCTACAAGCAGACCGCTACAGACCTAATAGACAGCCTTAAGAAGCGGTGGAAGAGGCTTGAGAGGTCTGTTAAGCGAGTGAGCAGGGTTGATTTTGACACCCTCTACCCCCACAAGCTCGATATAAGCTGGAACCCTGTGAAGATAAACAAGCACGGCACCCTCGAGGAGCGCGGCATGGATGTTAATTTTCTGCGCGTCCTTTCTGCTGTAACAGTCCTGCTGAAGTTCTCTCTTAAGGAGATACAAAGGGCGTTTATTAATGTCATCCCTACTGACTTCGGGATAGATGAGGCATTTAAGCTCGAGGGCAATGCCCTTTACATCCCTCCTCACAGCTATGTGAGGAACAGGCTTCAGAGGTGGAGCGCCTATGAGGGCTACAAGAAGAAGGAGATGGCATTTTATGCAAAGAGGTTCTTCAGCTTTGCCAGGTCGGTCACGCCTAAAAAATACTCTAAGATAATAATGGCTGTGCAGGAGATGGTCGATGAGAGGCGTTCTGTCTCTGACAAAATAATTAGGTATGCTAAGAGGAAGGGCTATCTCCAGGATAATAAGATAAGCGATGAGGATGCCGCCTCCCTCGCCCTTCACTACTCCAGGGAGTTTCCGCACGACCTTGAGGGGACGAGGAGGGAGCTTGAGAGGCTTTCAGCAATATGAAAAGCTAGCACTCCAGAGTAGCGAAATATTTTTATATTACCCTCTCTTCCCCTCCTTAATGGAGATGCAAAAATCTGGAACACCACCAAATGGATTAAATGTTTCTGCTTTATACCTATTTGAAGTGCCTGAACAATCCACTCCTTCTCCTAACGATACTCCTGCGACGGATGAAACGCTGCGGCAAATAATTAATACTCTGACCAATGA
>WALR01000034.1 GCA_015522765.1 Candidatus Woesearchaeota archaeon
ATTAACACTAAAATATGCAAATTTATCTTAGTGTCATGCACAAATAAAAGG
This sequence comes from Candidatus Woesearchaeota archaeon, assembly GCA_015522765.1. Classification (GTDB taxonomy): domain Archaea; phylum Nanobdellota; class Nanobdellia; order Woesearchaeales; family WALR01; genus WALR01. The sequence goes on from WALR01000034.1 coordinate 52, forward strand.
AAGATTTAAATAAAAGGAGGGGGAATATCATTTTATATGAACATAAGAAAGGACTATGTCAGAAACCTCTGGGTCATTGTAAGCCAGAACAGGCATACACGGCCAAAAGAATTCAAGAAAAAATACTCTTTAATAGAGGAGAGCTGCCCATTCTGCCCGGGGAACGAGGATAAAACGCCCCCCGCCTTCCTTACCTTTCCAGAGGGAAAGAAAAAGTGGGAGATAAGGGTAATCCCCAATAAATTTCCTGCTCTGAATAACAATCTCCCCCTTAAACCACATAAAATGAACAAGAGGGGTGTTCTCGAAGAGGTTCCTGCAGAGGGAATGCACATGGTCATAATAGAAACACCCAGGCACAACAGGACAATAGGGGACTTCTCCCTAAAAAAAACAATACAGCTGATTAATGTTTATATAAAAGTAATCAATATGCTTGAAAAAGAGAGGGGCATAAAATATGTTTACCTCTTCAAGAATTACGGGCCTGATGCAGGCACAAGCCTCATCCATAGCCACACACAATTAATGGGCCTGCCCTTAATCCCTCCATTTATAAAAGAAGACGAGAAACTCAGCTTTAAGGGGGGCAAGTGCATCTATTGCAGGATAATACAAAGAGAGGGAAAATCCCCGAGACTGGTCTACAACGGAAGGCATGTTATCGCTTTTACACCCTATGCATCGAGATTTAACTACGAACTCTGGATTATGCCGAAGAGGCATGTTTCAAGAATTGATAAGCTAAAAGATGAGGAGATAAGCGAGCTGGCAGATGTATTCAGGAGGAGCATAAAGAGGGTGTTGAGGGTGGCATCGTCTTATAATGTTGTTCTTAAACAGGCAGCAAGGAAGGGTAGGCTCCACCTGAGAATAGAACTCTGCCCCAGGATAGCAAGCTGGGGGGGTGTAGAAATATCCTCAGGCATTTATATCAATTCAGTGAGCCCTGAAGAAGCAGCCCTGCTCTATAAAAATCTCTGATTATAAACTCTGATTATAAAACAAAACAAGGGAGAGGTTGGCAGACATGGACACCCTGAATGAGGAGAAGGACGATTTCCTGTCAGTCACAGCAGCCCTTAAAAAGGATAAGAAGGATGAGGAACCAGCCCTACAGCCCGAGGAGTATGCGGACTATCTAAAGTTAAGATTGCTCATGGTTGAATCCTCGAGGGACGACCCCCTCACTGAGGCGCGCATGATATTAAGGTTGAAGAAGAGCTACTCCAATCTCAATGTTGAGATGCCTGAGGGGGTTAAAAAATACCTTATCAAAGAAGTAAAGAGAACTGCTCTTATAATAGCCCAAAGGATTAAAGAAAAGAGGGCGCTCCTTGAGGAAGAAAAGAGGAAGAGAGAGGAGCTTATGGCGAAGGCAAAGGAGAGCAAGGAAGAGGAGAAGATACCCCGCTCAAGGGCGATATGGATGGATAATTAATGGATATTGCTAAAATGAGAGAGGCAGGACTTATCCCGTTTGATGTTTCTTTAAGAGAATATATGAGCTTCTTATTAGCAAAGAGAAGGAGCCATAAGGGGGAGAATGGGAAGATAACGCTTGTCGGGGGGAGCAGGGCTCTTCCCGGGGCAATCACGCTGGCTGCGCAGGCAGCCGCCACCCTTAGGAGCGGAGCAGACCTTGTAAAGGTATGCGCCCCTGAAGCAGCCGCATTATCAGTGAACTGCCTGCTCCCCGATGTTATCACCAAAAAGATTAAGGGAGAGTACCTCTCATTGGACAACCTGAATGAAATAGTGGAAGAGGTGAATTGGAGCGATGCCTTCCTCATAGGACCCGGAATGTCAAGAAGGGCTGAAACATCCTCCCTTGCTGTAAAGCTGTCATTGCTTCCTGCCCAGAAGGTTATTGATGCGGATGCCTTGAGGGCGGTCAGTCTTACAGGCGTTTCAAGAGTTAGAAATGCCATGTTGACCCCTCACATAAATGAGCTTGAGGCTCTCCTGATTAACTCAGAGAAAAACTCTCGCCGGCTTAAAGGAAAGATTACCTGTATAAAGAGAGCAATAAAAAAAATTCAGGCCCCCCTGGTGAGGAGGAAGATTGAGAAGGAGTTATCCAGGGAGGTTGGCGCAGTAGTCTTATCGTGGGGGAGTCTTCCTATTCTTTTAGGGGAAGAGGAGGCGCTCTCAATCAATGCGGTGAGGCCGCTGCTTAAGGAGAATATCCTTTTAGTCAAGGGGCATAATGATATTGTGCTCTCAAAAGAAATTATAGGGGTAAACCTTAAAGGAAATAAGGGGATGAGCGTGGGCGGAACAGGAGACATCCTTGCAGGGCTGACAACAGGTCTGGAGGCGCTGGCGGTGTCAGCAGGGATAAAAGACCCTGTAAGGTTAGGCATTACGCTGAGCCGAAACTTTATGGTCTCCCTCTTGTCATCCTATATCATGGGTGTTGCAGGGGACTCTCTTAAAGACTCGCTCGGCTACTCTTTTATTGCAAGCGATTTTTTCCCTGCGATAGCAGAAACAATTAAAAACACCGGTTTATCATAATCCCTATCATATCCCCTGTTCATTCAACTGATATAAAGAGAGGTGCTTAAATGAGTGGCATGTTTTTCCAGATAGCTACCATCATCATTGTTTCAACATTCTTCGCCTACATAGCGAGGCTTCTGAAGCAGCCGTTTATCCCGGTATATATTATAACAGGACTTATGCTTGGTCCTGTTCTTAAACTGGTCACAGATGTCCATGCCATAGCAACCCTCTCAGAGATAGGCGTGGCGTTTCTCCTGTTTGTCGTCGGGCTTGAGATAGAGATTGACAAGCTCAAAAATGTTGGCAGGGTCATTATTATAGGTTCGGTAATTCAGATAACATTCCTCTTTTTATCAGGCTTTCTCATGGGAAATATCCTTCATTTCACATTTAACGACACCATCTACCTTGCATTCCTCTTTTCATTCAGCAGCACCATGGTTGTTGTTAAGATACTCTCGGATAAGGGAGAGATAAACACCCTTCACGGCAAGATAATCATAGGAATACTCCTTGTGGAGGACTTCTTCGCAATACTCGCGCTGTCCGTCCTTAAGGGGAATGTCGGGGCATTATCTGCACTCGGGTTCTCCCTTGTAAAGGGGGTGCTTCTTGTCGCCTCTGCCCTCTTCTTCACTAAGGTCCTCTTCCCCCAGATGTTCGGCTTCGCAGCCAGGAACAGCGAGCTCCTTTTCTCTCTCTCACTCTCGGTTTGTTTCGGGTTTGCAATAGTCGCCTATTCCCTGGGATTCTCAATAGCCATAGGCGCCTTTCTTGCAGGAATAACACTGGCTAACCTTCCCTATAACCTTGAGATAATCGCGCGTATAAAACCCCTGAGAGATTTCTTCTCAATCCTCTTTTTTGCCACTCTGGGAATGGAGCTCACGCCTGTATCTGTGAAGAGCCTTATAGGGGTTGCCCTTCTGATAATCTCTGTATTCATAATAATAAAATTCTTCATAGTGTCCTCTATCCTCATGCTGTTTAGATATACGAGGCGCACAGCAATACTCACGGCGATGAGCCTCCTCCAGATAAGCGAGTTCTCTCTCATACTCATAGACCAGGGATTTAAGCTGGGGCAAATCAGCCAGAACCTGGTTGCCATAGCAATAATAACAGCGATAATCACTATCACGCTGTCAACATATTTCATGAACTATGACACCAAAGTATACTCCTTAATATCAAAGCCGCTCAGCTATATAAAGAAGCTTCCTGGGGAGAAAGAGGAGGAGAAGGTCCCTGCCAAAAGCTATTCAGCAATCCTCATAGGGCTTAACAGAATTGGCTATGGGGTTGTCAAGACACTGAAAAAAATACATGAATCGGTTATAGTGATAGATTACAATCCGGATGTCATAAAGAGGCTTAAGAGATGGAATGTTGACTGTTTATATGCAGATATAGGCGACAGCGAGATAGTTAAGGGGCTGAATGTTGAGAAGACAAGGATTGTTGTGTCGACTGTTTCTGATATGAGCGACAATGTGTACCTTATACAAAAGCTGAGGGAAAAGAACCCCCTCCTCATGATAATAGTCACTGCTGAGACAGTGGATGATGCGCTGGAGTTGTACAGCAAAGGCGCCGATTATGTCATAGTGCCCCGCTTCTTGGGCGGCCAGCATGTAAGCATGCTGATTGACAGTATAAGCTCAGATGTAAGGAAGCTTCTTGCAGAAAAGATTAACCATATAAGAGAATTAAAGGCCAGGAAGAAACGCTCTTCCTTGTTCCCTGCTTAATCAGCGGAGCTGTTTAATGGGCAGAAGTAGATGTTGGAGGAAATGTAATGAACAAAGCTGAGAAGTACAGGCTCAGAAAGAGGGCTGCTTTAATCCCCCCTGTCATAAGGATAGGAAAGGAAGGGCTCAAAGAGGGGGTTATGGCAGAGATGGAGAGGCAGCTTGACAGTCTTGAACTGGTGAAGGTAAGGATACTTAAATCTGCAAGGCACATTGAAGCAGGGGATGTCATTAACAAGGTCATCTCAGAAACAGGGGCAGAGCTAGTATACAGGGCGGGCTTCACATTTGCAGTTTACAGGAGGGCAGAGAAGAAACACCTCAAGAGAAGATAGAAAGGGGTAATAAGCCACTAGGCAGGCAGTGAGCATAAATATATAAATGAGAAATATATAAA
>WALR01000035.1 GCA_015522765.1 Candidatus Woesearchaeota archaeon
CGGCTAGAAATCAAAAAGCTGCTTCTTGCTGGAGAGGGCTGTCGGAGCCGCCCCGCCGTGCCAGGTGAACCTGGGCCTCACCTGTATGGGATAAAGCCTCTCATTGGTATCATCAAATATCAGTGCTGCGCCCTTAACCCTGGGAAGGGCGTCAAGCTGAACATCAAGGCCCTCCCTCATATAGCTCTGCATTAATACACCCAGGGCATCTGTATCTATCTTTGCAGTAATCCTGTGGCTTATCACAGTGTCTGCCTGCGTCATTACATCTGTGTGTATCTTGCCGGGCTGCTGGGTTGCGAGTATGAGGCTGACGCCGGGCTGCCTCCCCTCCCTGAGAATGGTAACCAGGGGATCTGTAGCGACGGTCTTTCCCTCCCTTGGAAGGAGCTCATGAGCCTCGTCAATAACAAGCCAGACAAGGGGCATGCCCTTCCTCGCCTTCTCCTCCTCGTCGAAGTAGTGAAGAGCCTGGTTGAGCTGGGAGAACTCCTCTTCGCGCCTCTCAAGCATCCTCTGAATGAACATTCCCTTAGAAACCACCCCTACAACGACCGCCTTTATCTTCCATCCATCAGGCATGGTTGCGTAGCAGCTGACATCGAGGACTGTCACCTTTCCAGGGATAGCCAGATTCTTTATGGGCTCAGCATCCTTATCAAAGACACCCCACGCCTTTGTATTGAGAAACTCGTTTTCAACAGCATCTTTAACAACCTGCTCGCTTCTCTTATCATCCTGGACCGCCTTTATTATGTCGTCAATCCCGTAGTTAACCTGCTCGTCCTTAAGCCTGAAGATTACCCTTTCGAGGAGCACCCCTGGAGGGCTTGTAGGATGAATGTCAAAGGTCGTGCACCAATCCATTGGGTCAAGCTCAGATGGTTTTATTGCGAATGGGTGGTCCGTTGGGATGCCCTCATCCTTAAACTTCTTGTAGAAGCCACTTGGCGTAAATATCTGAACATCAAGGGGCGATGTCTTGAGATTCCACTTGTTAAGAAGTGGCTCGTCCTTCTTGTTGGGGTACTTCATCGTCCAGTATATCCCCATCGTATCGACGAGTATAAAGCTGAGCCTGCTGGCAATTTTTGGCTTAAGGGAGGCAAGCCCCTCTGCTATTACACCCATGGTGTAGCTCTTTCCGCCGCCCCTCTTCCCGCATATCAGAACAACATGGGAGGATGCGACATCAAGGAGCACCTTGTTGGAGAGGGACATTGTACGCCCCATCTGGATGTAGTGCTTCCCCAGATAGATTGTTCCCTCTGTTCCCCCTTTTTCAACATCCTCTTTTGGCCTGCCAACAACAATGTCGTACATAAAAGGCTATATGAAGGCCGTACTAATAAAGTTTTTGTTTGGTAAACACTTTACTAGTCATTCTCAAGGGTGCTTGTATCGCCTATTGGAAGACCGAGCTCTTTCGCCTTGAGAAGCCTCCTCATAATCTTGCCGCTCCTGGTCTTTGGAAGCGAGTCCATGAAGTCTATCTCCCTCGGATAGGCGTGGCCCGCCATGTGCTTCTTCACGAACTGCTGAATCTCCTTCTTAAGCTCATCGTTCTTTTCGTAGCCCTTGTTAAGGGTGATGAACGCCTTTATTATCTCCCCCCTCAATTCGTCGGGCTTCCCTATAACTGCCGCCTCTGCAACCGCTGGGTGGTCTATTAAGGCAGACTCAACCTCAAAGGGGCCTACACGCTCGCCGGCAGTCTTTATCACATCATCAGCTCGCCCTACAAACCAGAAGTAGCCATCCTCATCTACAGACGCCTTATCACCTGAGATGTACCAGTCGCCTATGAAGTAGCTCTTGTACTTATCCTCGTTCTTCCAGATTGCCCTCATCATGCTGGGCCAGCCCCTCTTTATTGCGAGGTTTCCCTCCTCCCCTGTTTTAAGCTGGTTGCCATTATCGTCAACAACACCCGCAACGACGCCGGGGATGGGCTTCCCCATGCTTCCCGGCTTAACATCCATAGCAGGGTAGTTCGCAATCATTATTGCGCCAGTCTCTGTCTGCCACCACCCGTCATGGAATGGCTTGTTGAAAACCTTCATCCCCCAGACTACCGCCTCGGGATTGAGGGGCTCGCCAACAGAGCACATATACCTTAAGCTTGAGAGGTCGTACTTCTTAGGAATCTCGTCTCCTTCTTTCATAAGCATCCTTATAGCTGTCGGCGCTGTGTACCAAACGCTCACCTTGTAATCCTCTATTATTTTATACCATGAGTCAGGACTGAACCTTCCGTTATAAATGAGGGTTGTCACCCCGTTGCTCCAGTTCCCGAGGATTGTGTAGGCTATTCCTGTCACCCAGCCAGGGTCTGCGGTGCACCAGTAGATGTCATCCTCCTTTAGGTCAAGAACCCACTTAGCAGTTATGTGCTCCTGAATACAGGCTGCGTGCGCATGGAGCACCCCCTTTGGCTTCCCTGTCGTTCCAGAGGTGTAGAGCATAAATGCATAGTCCTCCTCCTTTGTGTGGGCGATGCTGAATTCAGGGCTCATCCCCTCTGCACTGCTGAATGGGACCTCCCCCTCCTTAGCTTCCCCGACAACGATGATATGCTTAAGCTCGGGAAGCTCTCCCTTAACCTCATATATCCTCTCCTTAAGACTCTCATGGGTGACGACTGCGACAGCTTCGCTGTTGCCCAGCCTGTCCTTTAGTGCTGCAGGACCGAATGCCTGAAAGAGTGTCCCCGCAATAGCGCCTGTCTTGAGTATTCCGAGGAATGCAAAGTACAGCTGGGGAATCCTGGGCATGAATATGAAAACGCGGTCGCCCTTTTTTATCCCTAATTTCAGGAGAAGATTAGCAAACCTGTTGCTCTCCTCAGAGAGCTGCCTGAATGTGTACCTTTTTTCAGTGCGGTCAGAGTCGAGCCAGATTAATGCTGTCTTTTCCCATTTGTCCGTCCCCCTGTACTTATCAACTGCGTTGTATGCTGCATTCAACGAGCCGTCCTCGAAGAAGGCAACCTCTTTTCTGGCATCCTCCCAGCTGAAAGTCCTGTATGTTTCATCATAGTCTTTAAGGTTAGGCTCCCTCGCAAGATGCTTATCCTCTTTTTTTATTGTCTCAAATTCCTCCATAAGAATCACCGGTGATAAAAAACACTCCTTTCTTTATAAAATTTGTGAAGTTGGCGGCAAGCCATTAAAACAGCAGCAAATAATAAAAACAACTCCTTAGACATAACACATATGAGGGTTATTCCTGGTTTCAAGGGGAGAATTAAAATGGGGCTTATTGCGGGGTTCATAATACTCTGCGCAGCCTCCATCCTTCCCGTGATAACCCTTTTTTATCCTTCAAGGATTCTCAGGATATCCTCCTACCCATTCTACCCATTAATAGTCATTGCCCATAACAGCCTCCCGCTATTCATTGTTGTTGTCCTTGCCTCGTCCTACCTCTCGGCTGTGTTCAGCGCCAAGAAAAAGATTAACATCTTTAAAGGCATAATCCTCAACTACACCCTGCTTGTACTAATCTCGATAAGCATAATCCTGGTTGTAATTGCATATAACAACTCCCTCGCAAGGCTCTGCATCCATGACTCTGACTGCGAATTTTCAACAGGCAGGCTTCCGCCGGTAATATTCAGCAGAACAGGGATAAACCTTAGGATGCCCTTCCTGCACGATTCGTGCATAAGCGTCCTTACACCGAGATGCATTAACCATGTATGCAGGGGAGAAAAGACAATAACAGAATACAAAAAATAGAAAGAAAAAAGAAAGAATCAGAGGAGAAGCCCGCCGTACTTAAGGATGAGCGGCGCAAATACGAGTGCAACGATGCTCATCAGCTTTATGAGTATGTTAAGGCTTGGGCCACTTGTGTCCTTGAAGGGATCCCCAACGGTGTCTCCGACAATAGCAGCCTTGTGCGCATCGCTTCCCTTGCCTCCCAGCTTTCCTGTCTCTATGTACTTCTTTGCGTTGTCCCAGGCGCCTCCGGCATTAGCCATCATCACTGCAAGGAGGAATCCTGTAACAATACTTCCGACGAGCAATCCTCCGAGTGCGGCTGTTCCAAGAAGCCAGCCGGTAAGAAGGGGAACGAGTATTGCCAAAACACTCGGGAGAACCATCTGCTTTAATGCGCCCTCAGTGCTTATTGCTATGCACCTCTTATAATCTGCCTTTGCTTTTCCCTGCATAAGCCCCTTTATAGTGCGGAACTGCCTCCTTACCTCCTCGACCATCTTATATGCTGTCTTTCCAACGGCCTTCATTGTGAGAGCCGAGAAGAGGAAGGGCATGACACCCCCTATGAACATCCCTGCAACAACCAGGGGATTCATCACATTAATGACTGAAAGCTTAACTGCCTGGCTGTAGCCTGCAAAAAGGGCAAGGGCTGTGAGCGCCGCCGAGCCTATCGCAAAGCCCTTCCCTATAGCTGCCGTGGTGTTTCCGACTGCGTCAAGGTCCTCTGCGCGTTTTCTCACATCCTTACCAAGGCCCGCCATCTCGGCTATGCCTGCCGCATTATCAGCGACAGGACCGTAGGTGTCCGATGCCAGTGTTATCCCGAGGGTGCTTAGCATACCAACAGCAGATACGGCTATACCATAGAGACCTGCGAACTTATACGCAACTATCATCGCTGTAGCAATCGTCAGGACAGGGATGAGGGTGCTGAGCATACCTACCGAGAGACCTTCTATGATGTTTGTCGCCGCACCCGTCTCGCTCGACTTGGATATCTCTCTGGTTGGCTTATTGGAGTAAGAGGTGTAGTACTCTGTGATGAGCCCTATTATTATTCCCGCACTAATGCCTGCAAGTGTCGCCCAGAAAACCATCAGGGAGTTGAACATCAGCTTTGACAGCCCGAGGGTAATCAGCGAGGACAGGATTGCCGCTGTGAATATCCCCATGTTCATCGCCTTCTGAGGCGAGGAGGAGCTTGAGAGCTTGACAATGACTATCCCTATTATTGAGCTAAGTATTCCTCCTGCAGCAACTGCTAACGGAAATAATATGCCGCCTGCAACCCCAACCATGCCGAGAACCATTGAAACTATGATGCTGTCCACATAGCTCTCGAAGAGGTCTGCGCCCATTCCTGCAACATCGCCGACATTATCACCTACATTGTCTGCTATCACTGCCGGATTCCTCGGGTCGTCCTCAGGTATTCCTGCTTCTATCTTCCCAACGAGGTCTGCGCCTACATCCGCAGCCTTGGTGTATATCCCGCCGCCGACCCTTGCGAATAATGCTATTGAGCTTGCTCCAAAGCCGAAGCCGTATATTACCTGGGGATTTTTAAGCAGGATATAAAGAAGAGAGACTCCGAGAAGCCCGAGGCTTGTAACTGACAGGCCCATGAC